>NZ_RZSA01000489.1:0-4838 GCF_003998075.1 Mesorhizobium sp. M2A.F.Ca.ET.037.01.1.1
CCGAGAGGCTGATCACCGCCCGGCTGCGCGAGCGATTTCCAGACGCAATGGTGGTCGGCGAGGAGGCCTGCTCCGACAATCCGGCGTTGCTGTCGGGCCTTGGCGATGCCGCGCTTGCCTTCGTCATCGATCCGGTCGACGGCACTTTCAACTTCGCCTCCGGCGTGCCGCTGTTCGGCGTCATGGCCGGCGTCGTCGTCAATGGCGAGACCGTCGCCGGCATCATCCACGATCCGGTCGGCAAGGATTGGCTGATCGGCGCCAAGGGCGGGGGCAGCCATATCCGCCACGCGCATGGCGCGCTGGAGAAGGTCCGCGTCGCGGCGCCGGTGCCGATGTCGCAGATGACCGGCGCCGTTTCCTGGCAGTTCCTCGATGAGCCTGAGCGCTCGCGGCTCGCCCGCAACCAGACCAAGACGCTGTCGCAATTCGCCTATCGCTGCGCGGCGCATGAATATCGGCTGCTTGCGAGCGGTCACGCCCATTTCGTGCTCTACAACAAGCTGATGCCCTGGGATCATCTCGCGGGCGCGCTGATCCATCAGGAAGCCGGCGGCCATGTCGCGCGCGTCGACGGCAGCGCCTATCTGCCGTCGCATGTCGACGGCGGCCTGCTGGTCGCGCCGGACAAGCAAAGCTGGGACGAGTTGCGCCGCGAGCTCTGGGCCGAATAGGAATAAACCGCGCCCCGGCCGGCAACCGCCAGCCAGACGACAACCTAATGCAGATCGGTGACGTGCCCCGAAACAGGGGGATTGTGCGGCTGGAACATCCTGCCCCGCTCGGCGATCAGGATCATCAGCAGGGCCGCGACAGAAACGCTGCAGAAGCCTGCGGCCAGAGGCGTGACCGTGCCGTTGTAGGCCTGGCCGATCGCCGCGCCGATCAGGGCGCCGAGAAAAGTCTGCATGAAGCCAAGGATGGATGCCGCCGTGCCGGCGAGCTCGCCGAGCGGCTCCATGGCGAGAGCGTTGAAATTCGCGCCAAGACCGCCGAACGGCAGCATCGCGCCGGCAAAGAAGGTGATGAAGAGCCAGAGCGGCATCTGCATCTCCAACGAAACGACCAGCCAGGCAAGGCTGATGCACAGGAAGATGAGCAGCGCGCCTTGCGACAGACGGCGCATTCCGATCTGTCCGACCAGCCGCGAATTCAGATAGTTGGAGAAGGCAAGCACGGCGGCAACACCGGCAAAAATCAGCGGGAACAATTCGCCGACATGGAAGATGTCGATGTAGATCTGTTGCGCCGAGCTGATGAAGCCGAACATGGCGGAGAAGATGAAGGTGCTGGCGAAGGCATAGCAAAGCGTGAGCCGGTTGGTGAGCACGATGCGGAAGCCGCCGACGACCGAGCTTATCGTGAGTGGCCGGCGATATTCCGCATTCAGCGTCTCCGGCAGGCGCAGCAGAGCCCAGGTCGAAACGATCAGCGCGCCGATGGCCATGGTCACGAAAATCCAGTGCCAGGTGGCGAACAGCATGACGAACTGGCCGATGCCGGGCGCGATGACGGGGATGGCCATGAACACCATGAAGATCAGCGACATCACTTCGGCCATACGCCGGCCTTCGAACGTGTCGCGCACGATCGAGACGGCGATGACGCGGGTCGCAGCCGCGCCGATGCCCTGGATGAGACGCCAGGTCAGCAACAAAGCGAAACTGGGCGCTATGGCGGCGGCAGCCGCGGCCACGACATAGACCACCAGGCCAAAGACCAGCGGCGCGCGGCGTCCAAAGCGATCCGAAATGGGCCCGAACAAAAGCTGTCCGCCGCCAAAGCCAAGCATATAGGCGGTGATGACATATTGGCGGTGGTTCTCGCTCTCGACGCCAAGCGAGGCGCCGATCTGCTGCAGCGCTGGCAGCATGATGTCGATGGCCAGGGAGTTGAGCGCCATCAGCGCTGCGCACAGCGCGATGAATTCCCAGCGCGGAATGGGCAAGCTGCTTGCCCGTTGCGACGCTTCTACCTGCTTGTCCACGGCAAAGTCCGATCTTTCAACGAACAAGCGCCGGCTGGCCGGCGCGCTGGTTCGTCTCATCCCCGAGATGCGGGTTCATGATTGCCGAGGTGGGGGCGGCCCCGGGCGATGCTTGCCGGCCGGAGAGTTAGCCTCCGCCGGCGAGCAAGATTGAATCAGGCTGCGCCTTTGACGCTGACGCCCTTTTCGACCAGGAAGTCCTGCAACTCGCCGGCCTGGAACATTTCACGGACGATGTCGCAACCGCCGACGAATTCACCCTTCACATAGAGCTGCGGGATGGTCGGCCAGTTGGAATAATCCTTGATGCCTTGGCGCAATTCGGCCGAGTCGAGCACGTTCACGCCTTTGTAGTCGGCCCCGATGTAATCGAGGATCTGCACTACCTGGCCGGAAAAGCCGCATTGCGGGAAGCCCGGGGTGCCCTTCATGAAGAGCACGACGTCGTTGCTCTTCACTTCATTGTCGATGTAGTCGCTGATGCCGGTCATGGACAATCCTTTCACGCCTGTGGGAGTCAGGCTCGAAGCATGTCCTTCAAATAGACCCATAGGGTGGCTGAAACAAGACTTTAGCCGCGACGCTACTTGAATGGCGCAAGGGATAACGCGATTTTGTGCCAAGCCTGAGAGGATGGCAGCGTTCAGTCCGGGACGCTGGTCTGCAGGGCCAGCGCGTGCAGCACGCCGCCCATATTGCCCTTCAGCGCGTCATAGACCATCTGGTGCTGCTGGACCCGGCTCTTGCCCCGGAAGCTTTCGGCAACGACCTCCGCCGCGTAATGGTCGCCGTCGCCGGCGAGATCACGGATCGTCACCTTGGCGTCCGGAATGCCTTCCTTGATCAGTTTTTCGATGTCGTGGGCATCCATTGCCATGGCAAAATCCTGTTTCAAGCGGGGCAGCTAGGCAGCACCGGTATGATCTGACTCGCGAGCCTAAAGCCTTTCCGACCCGGATTGAAGCCGTTCCGTCCGCGACAGCGGCCTAAGAATTGTCCTGCTTCGAATGGATCACGCCATCTTCGGTGATGTCATCGCGGGTCGAGAAGGCCCGGCCAAGGCTGAAGGTGAGTATATAAAGCGGGATGTTGATCAGCAGGCCGACGATGGGAAGATAGCTCGTCATTCGCCAGGCGGACGAGAAGAAGGGTTGGCCATAGCCGTCGCAGATCAAGGACGAGCCATAGTCCCAAGTCGCTCCGATGATCGCGGCAACGATGAAGAGCTTGATGCAGGTCGCGATATGCCGTGTTCGCGCCGGCTCCGGCGCGAGCCTGTCCCACAGCACCAGGCAGACGATCGGAACCGCGTAGATCAGGGTCTGCAAGACGAGCATCGGCAAAGCGGCATTGGCCGCGGCCAGGAACTCGTCGCGGGTTTCCAGCCGTGCGCACTCCTCGCTCGAGGTGGTCGACAGCAATAAGAAAACGAACGGGCCGAGGAACCAGAAGAAGAACAGCGAAGGCCAGAAGACGACTGCGATCAGCGCCTTCACAGTCAGCCTGGTCAACTGGCCTGGTCCATGAAGCGCGGGAACCAGCCTTCATGGGCAGCCTTCAGCTCGCTGACCGGGACCGGCCGTGCGTCACCCAGTTTCAAGTCACGCCCTCCGGTGGTGCCGATCCAGGGCGCGAAGATGCCGAGCTTCTCCTGTTCCTGGCGGATCCTGTCCCATTCGCCGCTCTGCGGGTCGATCGACAGCGTCAGCAGGTAGCGGCCCTGGTCCTCGCCGAACCAGACCGGAATCGGATCGGTGCCGGTGAGCCCCGGAATGGCGGCGCCAATGCCGGAGGCCATCGCCATTTCGGCGAGCGCTATCGCCAGGCCGCCGTCGGAGATGTCGTGCGCGGCGGTGACGACGCCGGATGCAATCAGCGAGCGCACATGGTCGCCGACGCGCTTTTCATGCGCGAGATCGACCGGCGGCGGCGGACCGTCGGCGCGGCCGTGGATGTCGCGCATATAGACGGACTGGCCGAGATGGCTGCCCCAGCTCGGCGGCGCGCCGACCAGCACGATCATCTGGCCCTCGGCGGCAAAGCCGATGCGCGCCATCTTCGACCAGTCGGCGATCAGCCCGACGCCGCCGATGGTCGGCGTCGGCAGGATGCCGCGGCCATTGGTTTCGTTGTAGAGCGAGACATTGCCGGAGACGATCGGGAAGCCGAGCGCGCGGCAGGCATCGCCGATGCCTTTAACGGCGCCGACGAACTGGCCCATGATCTCGGGCCGCTCCGGATTGCCGAAATTGAGGTTGTCGGTGGCGGCGAGCGGCAGCGCGCCGGTGGCGGTCAGGTTGCGCCAGCATTCGGCGACCGCCTGCTTGCCGCCTTCGTATGGGTCGGCCTCGCAGTAGCGGGGCGTGACGTCGGAGGAGAAGGCGAGCGCCTTGGTCGGATGGCCCTCGACGCGCACCACGCCGGCGTCGCCGCCCGGAAGCTGGAGCGAGTTGCCCTGGATCAGCGTGTCGTATTGTTCCCACACCCAGCGCCGCGAGGACAGATCCGGCCCACCCAGCATCTTGAGCAGCGCGTCGGCGACATCGGCCTTGGGCGCATCGTTGGCGGCCAACGGCGCCGGCTTCTTCGCCTCGACCCAGGGGCGGTCATATTCCGGCGCCTGGTCGCCCAGCTCCTTGATCGGCAAATTGGCGACCTCATCGCCCTGATGGATGACGCGGAAGCGCAGATCGTCGGTGGTCTTGCCAACGATGGCGAAGTCGAGCCCCCATTTGCGGAAGATCGCCTCGGCTTCCTCTTCCTTCTCGGGGCGCAGCACCATCAGCATGCGCTCCTGGCTTTCCGACAGCATCATCTCATAGGCGCTCATGCGCTCCTCGCGCACCGGCAC
>NZ_RZSA01000048.1:0-13234 GCF_003998075.1 Mesorhizobium sp. M2A.F.Ca.ET.037.01.1.1
TCACAGCGCCGCGGGCGCCCTTCGACAACTCGGGAATTTTTGCTCTCTGGCCGCTTCAAGGCGGCCAGAGAGCAAAAATTCCCGAGTTGTCGAAGGGCGCCCGCGGCGCTGTGAGGAAGATATCGGGATGGCGGCCGATAGCGTCAAGACGTTCCCAGAACGGGGGCGGAAATGATGCACGATCCAGTCGCTCTCTTCGTCGAAGACGCCCGTGCTGTATCGATCGACGATGCAGCCAAGAGGCTCGGTCTGAAGTTCAGCGGGAGGCGACACGAACACCCGCAGCCATGCCCGCATTGTGGCGGCACCGACACCTTCGCCTTCAACACCGCCAAGAACAAATGGAACTGCCGCGCCGGCGGCGTCGGCGGCAATGACGGCATCGGCATGGCGGCGCATTGCGAGGGGCTGGATCCGCATCGTCGCGCGCATTTCCTCGAAGCCTGCTCGATCGTGCTTGGCCAGCCGGTACCCGACGAGGCGGAACAGGAAAGCGCGGAAGAACGAAACCAAAGGCTGGCGCGGATCGAGCTGCGCCGGCGGCAGAACCAAGCCGATGCCGCGACCCGGGCGGACAGCCAGGCTGATTTCCGCGAGAAGGAACGCAACAAGGCGCGCGGCATCTATCGGCCGCTGGCGCCGCTGCGCACGTCATCGTTGTCGTTCGGCCGCTTCTATCTCGGCCGGCGCTGCGCCGGCTATCCGGATGCCACCTGGCTGCGCGTCGGGTCCGACGTCACCTACTGGCACGGCCAGGACGAGCGCGGCGCTCCGATCGCGCTCTATTCCGGTCCGGCGATGGTAGCGCCCTTCATCGGCCCCGGCTTCGAGCTGATCGGCTGCCACATCACCTGGATCGACCTCGACCGTGCGCCGAAGTATCGACCGATCCTGTATGGGCTGACCAAGGAAGGGGAGAAAGCCGGGCTCGTGCCGTGGGCATTCGGCGATCCGGCACCATCGGCCGACGATCTCTCCGCCGGCCTCTACGAGCAGCTCGCAACCAAGAAGATGCGCGGCTCGAAGAAGGGCGCGCTGATCCCGATCGCCGGACATCCGGAAGCGCATCGCTGGGTCGGCGGCGAGGGGATCGAGAACGGCGTCGCCTTCGGCGAATGGGAGGGCTGGCGCGACGACAGCTTCTATTTCGCCGCCGGCGATCTCGGCAACCTGTCAGGCCCGGCCGAGGCCTCGTCGCGTTTCATGCACCCGACGCTGAAGAAACCCGACGTCAGAGGCGTGATGCGCCCGGTGATGATCGCGGGCTCGAAACCAAAGATCGACCAAGCGCCGGACGATGCGATGTGGGTCGGCGACCATGTCGACGAGCTCGTGCTGCTCGCCGACGGCGATTCCGAGCGGGTGATGACGGCGGCCGCGATGGCCCGGGCACGCAAGCGGCATCAGCGGCCCGAAGGTGAGCTGCAGAGGCTGATCCCGATCATCTGGCCGCGTTCTGGCTACGATTTTTCAAAAATGGCGGCGGAAGCCGAAGCGGGGACCTGAGTGGCAAAAAAGAAGAAGACTGGCATGCCCGACGAGGTCGCGGCCGTGCTCAAGGAAGCCCAGCGCCAGGCGGCCGCCTATGGCGACCCCGCACCCCTTTCCGGTGATGGCGTGACTGGTGCAGGTGATGACGAGGATGGCGAGCCCGGCACCGCGCCGAAGGATTTGAGCCAGGTCGACTGCAATATCGTGCGCCATTGCGCCGGCCTCGACCATTCCGACACGGACAACGCCGAAAGGCTACTCGCCCATTTCGGCGAGGACCTTTTAGTGCGCGCGCAATCCAAGGCCAGGCGGGCAGCCTTTGCAGTCTGGACCGGTACGCATTGGGATATCGAGACTGGCGAGCCCCGTGCCTTGGCGATCGCCCAGAATGTCGGCGGCCGCATCGCACTCGAGGTCGATTTCATCGAGCCGACCGAGGCGGAACGGCATGCGATCGAGAGCGGGCTGAAGGCCTGCAAGATCGCCGAGGAAGAGCGGACGCCCGCGCAGAAGCGGCTGGCGAAGCTGGCGGAAGCCGCGCAGGCGAATGTCGCCCGGCGGGTCAGCCGGCGAATGACCCATGCCGTGTCGTCGAAGAACAAGGCCAAGCTCGAAGCCATGCTTGCCTGCGCTGCGCCGCACATCCAGCGCGGCCCCGACGAGTTCAATGCCGACCCGCTGAAGGTTGCGCTGGCAAGCCACACGCTCTGCTTTCGCCGTACCCGCAAGCGTGTGCGCAATCCTGCCTATGACGATCCCGACGACAATCGCGAGGACGTGCCCGAATTCATCGAAGTGCCCGATGCCGAGCTGAAAGTCGTGGAAGGGCATCGACGCCAGGACATGATTACGCAGCGCGTGCCGGTGGAATACGACGCGCAAGCGACATGCCCGAAATGGGACGAGTTCGTACGCGACAAGCTGCCGATCGACGCCGTGCGCCGCATGGTGCAGGTGGCATCAGGCCTGGGGCTGGTCGGGCTGACGGTTCAAAAGCTGTTCTTCCACTACGGCAAGGGCGCCAACGGCAAATCCGTCTACATGGAAACGCTTTGCCGGCTGCTGGGCGAGGTGTCGGTCACGCTGCCTTCGGAGTCCTTCATCGGCGAAGGCAAGGCCGGCGGTGCGGCCAATCCCGATATGGCGCGGCTCTATGGCCGGCGTTTCCTACGCGTGAAGGAACTGCCTGAGGGCGAGGATCTGCGCGAGAACCTGGTCAAGGATCTGACCGGCGGCGAGCATTTCACCGTGCGCGACCTGTTCGAGGGCTATTTCGATTTCCGGCCGGTCTTCACCGGCCATATGTCGGGCAACGGCTATCCGCGCATCTCGGGCACGGACAACGGCATCTGGCGGCGCATGGCCGTCATCCACTGGTCGAAGATAATCGCCGAGGCGGACCAGCGCGAGTTCGAGGAGGTGGTCTCGGAATTCGTGCCGGAATATCCGGGCATCCTGAACTGGCTGATCGAAGGCGTGCTGATCTTCCTTCGCGAGGGGCTTGTCATCCCCGACGCCGTGCGGCTGAAGACGCAGGAGTATCGCGACGAGATGGACCGCACATCAGCTTTTTGCGCGCGCTGCGTGGTGCCCGATCCGGCGGCCGAGCTGACCGCCAAGCAGTTCTACCAGGCCTATGTCGACTTCACCGTCGACGAGGGCGGCAAGCCGATCTCGCTGACCGCGTTCGGGCTGATCATGAAGAAGAAATACGAGCGGGTGGATGGGCGCATCGTCGTCTACCGCGGCGTGCGCCTGGTCGACGTGCCGGCGTCGCGCGTACCCGACCAGGAGGTGCGATGAGCCCCGTACCCCTCCGGGACGACAGAGAGCCCGCGCGGTGGCGGCAGTCGCGGGAGTTCGCGACACGGCGCGATACCCCGGTTAACGGCGATAAGGGAAACAAAAACAAAAGCTTGCGGCAGTCTGCACCAGTTTCAACGCACGTAATGGGCGAAGAGCGGGGCGAGGGGCAACGGAGCATTATGCAATGGCTCCAAAAAACTGTCGCTGGTGTCGCGTCCACGCCCAACCCTCTGGAATCGCTCGCTTCGAGCTTTGCTCTGACTACTGCCTGACTCTCTCAAAACCATCGCGAACTGCTGCAGGAAGAAGACATGAAGACGGTAACGATTGATGAGCTGCTGACCTGGGCCTTCGTGCATGAATTGCCGAAGGGCGGCGGTGTGGAAGGGCTGGACAATCCGCATTCGGCCTGGCGTTCCTTGCAGGCCTCTTCCTGGGGCAAGATCACCGGCTTTGGCGAGCTTGGCGCGCTGATCGACGGCGGCCGCAAGGACTACGAGAATTTCTGGCTCGAGCAGGGCGAGCCGCATGAGGATGCGGTAACCGTGGGCCGTGAAGTCGCAGCGCTGGCCGGGTGCGAGGTCGTGATCCCGGCCGGGTGGAATGCTTTGGCCGATTGGCCCGATACGCAGGGCCTGGCCGAACTCCATGTGGCGAGGGCAGTCGACCGCTACGGCAGACGGTCACGCGAGCAGCGCGGCGAGGGGATTGTTTCGCTGGTCGTCGGCACCGCGATCCTCGGCCGCGAGCCGGACTGGACGGCAGAGCCGTCGAAGATCCGATTGGCTGAACGTGCCGGTCGGCCGGCCTGGTTCGTCATGAAGCGGGTGACCGACGAGAACGGCCAGACTTTCGACATCGAGGTGCATGGCTATGACGAACGCGCCAAGCGGCCGGTCAGCGGCGCCTACCGGAAATACGAATTCTCCACCGACCCGGGCGGCGACATCATGGGCAGGCTCGATTATCAGATCTGGGTCGCGACGCTGCGCCGGCTGGAGGGCGAGCTTGACACGCAGCTGACCGCGCATCGGCTGGTGTTTTCCGATCGCTCGATAACGCCTTGGCTGGATGCGGACAGGCCGGGCGTCTGGCTGGCTGACAGGGCCGCCGCAGGCCACGTGAAAAAAACTGCCTCTGTCCGTTGACGCGCGTCAGAAACTTGACCTACCCTGAACACGGTAAAAAAGAACTGGCCCCGGCGCTCCTCGCGACCGGGGCTTTTCATTTCGGAGCGCGAGCGTGGCCGGCCTGCTGGAGATCAGGTGGGCCGATTTGTCTGGGCTGAAGCGGCTGGATAACGCGCTTGGCCGCCTGAGCGACCTGCAGCGCAGCGAAGTCCTGCGCCGCGCCGTCAACCACGTCGGCGACAGGCTGCGCACCAGGCTGACACGCGCGCTGTCCAAGCAAACCGGGCTGCCCTATCGCACCATCCGCAGGGCCATCAAGGTCGAGCGCCCCACCTACGGCAAGCTCGCCTATGTCATGCGCACGCAGGGCGGCGACGTCTCGCTCAAATACTTCAAGCCGCGCGAGACGCGGGCAGGGGTGAGCGCCTCGCCCTTCAGCAAGCGCCGGCTGTTCACCGGTGATTTCACGAAGGGTGGCCGCTTTCCAAATCGCGTTACTGCCAAAGGCCTGGGCGGTCACGTCTATGCGCCTGACCGATCATCAACCAGGTGGGGCCGGCCGGTCTCGTTCGTCGACTCAGGCGTGATCATCCCCGCCGAAATGCTCAAAGGCGACACCGCCCAGGAATTCACCGAATTCGCCAATCGCGAGCTGCCGCCGAGGGTGATGCACGAGATCACCTTCATGCTCCCCGGCTTCTTCGACTGACCGGACCGGCGACCGGAACCGACCCGCAGACATTAGGGACCGTACGCCACCCCTCGACCAGAGACGGGCAGACCGGCCCCTGGGTTTTTGCCAGTCGCACCAGTGGAAAAGTTGGGTTGTCAGGGTTGTCAGCGGCTTGAAGGAAGTTGTCTGAATGCCGCCTGAAGAGACTGTGATGGCGACGCCGGCGGACGTGGCGGCGCGGGATGGCGTGACGAAACAGGCCGTCACCAAGCTCGTGCGGCGCCTGGTTGAGGAGCACGACCTTCCTGTCGAGCGCGATGCGCGCGACCGCATCATGCGCTTCTCCTTGGCGCACTATGACCATTACCGCGGCGAGTTCGCGAGTTCCGAGAAGATCGCAGCTGCGCGCAAGGATGCGCCATCGGCTCCGCCGGTCAATTCCAGCACGTCGCGCGATGAGGCGCTTCGGCAGGAAGCCTGGCTGAAGGTCGGGCGCGAGAAACTGCGCCGGCAGGAGCATATCGGCCAACTCGTGCGCGCCGACCGCATGCGTGAGGCCCTGACGGTCTGCGGCCGAGAGATCCAGTCGAGCATCGCCCGCCTGCAGAACAAGGCCGATGATATGGCGCTGGCCGTTTCACGCGAGGGTTCGCACGGCCTGCGCGTTCTGCTTCGCCAGATCGCTTTCGACCTCAACACCGAGATCGCGGATCGCCTCGCGGGCATCGTTACGCAAGCGGCCGAGCACGACGAGGCGCTCGAGGACGAAGAGCTTTGAGCATCCACATTGGCCTCGGCCATCCGGGAGCCCTGCGCCTGGCCGGCTCGGCGCTAGCGGATGCGATCAGGCCGCGGCCGCCGGCACGTTTTCGCGAGTGGCTGCCGAAGAACATCATCCTGGTCGACGGGCCAAAGAAAGGAGAATTCTGGGCGCTCGACGACGCGCCATATCTCGGCGAGATCGCCGACTGCCTCAGCATCGAGCATCCCTGCAATCTAGTTACAGTGCGCAAGTCGCAGCAGACCGGCGTGTCGATCCTCGCTCTGGCCTGGGCGCTCTACATCGCCGACACCGCGCCGGACAACACAATCTACGGCCTGCCGTCGATCGACTTCCTGCAGGACATGAACAGCCAGAAGCTGCAGCCGCTTATCGAGGTCTGGCAGAAGGAAACCGGCAAGCAAGTCATCTTTCCCGCGGTCAGCCGATCCGGCGCGGGGTCCACGATCTACGAGAAGCGCTTCGCCGGGGGTTCGCTGATGCTGGCCAACGCCAACGTGGCGACGGACCTTTCGGGCAAGACGACGCGCTACGGCGTCAAGGACGAGGTCTCGAAGTGGCAGACCCATGTCACGGGCGACGATCCGGAGACCCTGTTCTTCGGCCGCTTCACGGCCTTCCGGCGCACGAAGTCCTACAAGATCTTCGAATTGTCGACGCCAGAGATCGACACAGGCGACGAGCTCGGCGACGCGCAGGGGCACTGCCGCATCGACCGCTCTTTCAAGCGCTCCGACCAGCGTTTCTGGAACATCGCCTGCGTCGAATGCAAAGGCGAGTTCGTCCAGTCGCATGACGGTTTCCACCTCGACAGGCAGCATCCGCACAAGAGCTTCTATGTCTGCCCGCATTGCGGACATATCGTCAGCGAGACGGAGCGTGTCATCGGCGTCCGCAACGGACGCTACGTCGCGACGCTCACCGGTCCCGACCGGCATCCCGGCTTCCACGTCGACGCCTTCATCTCGCTGATGATGAGCTACGAGGCGATCGCGGAAGACATTCTCAATCAGGCCAAGCCCGGCGGGCTCGGCGAAAAGGGCATCTTCAATCTGGTTTACGGCCTTCCCGCCAAGGTGAAGGGCAACGCGCCGGAATATGAGCGGCTGATGGAGCGTCGCGAGCCCTTCGCCGAAATGAGGGTTCCGGCGGATGGCCTCATCCTGGTCGCCGGCGCCGACGTACAGCACAATGGCATCTGGGCCGTCGTCGTCGCCTTCGGCGAGGACCGGCAGAGCTGGATGCTGGGCGTGCGCTTCTTCGAAGGCACGACCGACAATCCTGGCGAGGGTGCCTGGACAAAGCTCGACGAGTTCTTCGCCAAGCCGCTCGACAACGACGCCTTTGGCGGCCGGCGTCGGATCGAGGCTCTCGCGGTGGACGGCGGCGACGGCGGCCGCACCAACCAGGTGCTGGAGTGGTGCCGCCGCCGCGCCAATGCCTACGCTGTTAAAGGCGTCGGCGGCCGCGGCGTGCCGGCGATCAGCGTTCCGGCGAAGAAGTCGGTCACCAAGCGCGGCAAGCGCAAACGCTTCGGCAGCGCCATGCTGTGGCCTGTCGGCACCTGGGGCCTGAAGGCGGAGCTGTTCGCAAACCTGCACAAGCTGGGCATGCGCTCGGGCGAACCGGCTGACCCGCCCGGCTATGTGCATTTCGGCGATTTCCTGCCGAAGGAATATTTCCTGCAGCTCACGGCCGAGGCGTTTGTCGCCGAGGTCGTGCGCGGCAAGTTCCATGAGGAATGGAAGCGGCTGCGGCCGGACAATCACTGCCTCGACGCCCATGTCTACGCGATGGCCATGGCTGAAATGCTCGGGCTCTCCACCAAGCGGGCGGACGACTGGTCGGCCTTGCGGCAGCGGCTGCAGCCGACGCCCGAGCCCGACCTGCTCAATGGCCTGCGCGTGGCTGGACCCGTATCGACGGCGCCGGTCGAGACGAGGAATGACGAGGCCTCGCAAGCCCCTCGCCAGAAATGGAAGAACCGCGGATGAAGTTGCTGGACAGGATATTCGGCAGGGGAGGCGCGTCCGCTTCGCGCCCGTCCCCGCAGGCCGGATATCTGCGCGACACCCGATCGAGGATTCTGTCGACGCGCGGCACGGCGCTGCGCGACCATCGCGACGAGGTGCGTATCGCCTGGCGGCGGGCCGCCGGGCTGGCGATGGACATCATCCAGAATTCCGGCCGGCTGCGCGGCGCCGTCGATCAGGTCATCGCCGACACGGTCGGTGTCGAGCTGATCCTCAGCCCCGCGCCCGACCTGTCGGCGCTCGGCTACGACAAGCAGGAGACGGACGCGTTCATCAAGCTGCTGAAAGCCGCGTGGAAGCAATGGGCCTGGAACGCGCGCGAGTGCGACCTCAAGGGCAAGTTCATCGTGCCGCAGAAGGTCGATGTCGCGTTGCGCCACGACGTCGTCTACGGCGAAGCCTTGGCGCTGATGGACTACATGTCCGTCCCCGAACGCCGCCGCTACGGCATCGCGTCCGGAACCAAGATGTGCCTGACCACGCCAACGGCGCTGGTCCAGGACACCAGCGAGATCGAGGGTCTCTACCAAGGCGTCATCCATGACCCGAACGGGCGCCCGATCGCCTATCGCCTCGCCGAAAAGGAAACCGGCATCGTCGTCAAGCGCGACCATGCGGCCCATGACGGCGAAGGGCGCCAGATGGTCGCCCATGTCTTCGATCCGGTGGACAGCAACGACGTTCGCGGCATCTCGCGCCTGGTGACGGCGTTTCGCGAATATCTGCAATGGGAAACCCTGGTCGATGTCACGATCCAGACCGGCATCCTGCAGACCGTCTTCGCCCAGGTCCTGACCAGCGAGAGGCCGTCGGCCGAAGCCTTCGAGGGGCTGGAAGCGCTCGGCGAGAGCCAGGACGGCAAGGCGCTCCGCGACGAGTTCCGCGACTATTTCCTCGCCGTCATGGACAAGGCGGCCGAAAGCGAAATTTCCGTCGGCACCGATCCGAAATTGTCGCATCTGGCGCCGGGCGAGAAGCTGGAATTGATGTCGACCGGCATTCCGGGGCCGCAGTTCCTGCCGGTGTCGACCGAGCTGCAGCGCGGCATGGCTCGCGCGATCGGTATCAGCGTCGCCAGCTACACCATGAACTATGAGGGCGCGACCTATTCGTCGACCCGAATGGAGGGCGCTTCGCTGCATCCGGTGGTCACCCGCCGCCGCGAGCGTATCGCAGCACCCATCTGCCAGCTTGCTTACGAGCATCTCGTCGACGAGCTGATCGGCACCGGCCGCCTGCCGTTCAAAGGCGGCTACGAGGGCTTCAGGGCCAATCGCGACAAGGTGCTGTGGGCCAACTGGCAGGGGCCGGCCAAGGCCACCGCCGACGACCAGAAGAGCGCCAAGGCCGCGACCGAGCGGCTGCTCAACGGCACCTCGACGCCGGACATGGAATGCGCCGAGATCGGCGTCGACGCCGAGGAGGTCTTCGAGCGCCGGCTCTACTGGCACAAGCGCTATCTCGCCGAAGGCATGCCGTCGCCCTTCGTTCGCAACGCCGGCGACCCGAAGGATGACGTCATCCCGGCCGCGCCAAAGAAAAAGGAAGATGCGTGATGCCGGCCTTGGTCACCATCAATGGTGTCGAGGTCGACCAGGATGATCCTTGCGCGCTCTATCAGGCGCTCTATGCGGTCAAACTGCGCGCGCTCGCCGGAGAGCATGTCGAGGAACTGTCGATTCAGTCCCCGGTAACGCGTGAGCAGTTTCGCTTCACCGGCGCGAACATCAAGGCACTCGATGCTGAATTGATGCGCCTCGCGGCCGCCTGCTCGGCCAGGAGCGGTCAGCGCAGCCGCTATGCGAAGCGCATCCGCTTCACCTGCTGAGGTCGTCATGACATCGCTGATCCACATTGCCGACCGGGTGCTGAACCGGCCGCTCCTGATCACGCGCGACAAGGCCGAGGTCATCCTGTCGGTTCTGGCGGGCCGCATCGGCATCAATGCACCCGGGGCCTCGCGCTTCGAGGGCTCATCCGTCGTCGAGGACGAGGACGGCGCGCGCCGTGCCGTGCCGTATCGTGTGACGTCCGAAGGTGTCGGCATCATCACCATCACCGGCTCCCTGGTGAACCGCGGCGCATGGGTGGGCTCAAGCTCGGGCCTGACGTCCTATGAAGGCATCGCCTACCAGCTCAAATCGGCGGCAGCGGATCCGGCCGTCAGATCGGTCGTTCTCGACATGCATTCGCCGGGCGGCGAGGCCGTCGGTGCTTTCGAAACGGCCGCGCTGGTTCGCGATCTGGCCGCAAGTAAGCGCACCGTCGCCGTCGTCAACGGGATGGCGGCATCGGCCATGTACGCCATCGGCGCGGGCGCGACCGAGATCGTCACCACGGAAACCGGCATATCCGGCTCGATCGGCGTCGTGCTGCTGCATGCCGATTTCAGCCGGCAACTGGACCGGGAAGGCATCACGCCGACGCTTATCCACGCCGGCGCCCACAAGGTCGACGGCAATCCGTTCGAGCCGCTGTCCGACGCGGTGCGCGAGGACCTGCAGGCCGAGGTCGATGCCTTCTACGAAAGCTTCCTGGCGACCGTCGCCAGGGGACGCGGCAACCGGCTCACCGCTGCCGCCGCCCGCAAGACGGAAGCCCGCACCTTCATCGGCCAGGCGGCCGTGGATGCCGGCATTGCCGACCGCGTCGGCTCGTTCGAATCGGTCCTCGCGGACCTGACCCGCGCCCCTGGGCGCTCCACCTCGCAAGCAAGGAGAACGTCCATGAGCGAGAAAAGCGGCGCGCCCGCCGCCGAAGACGATGCGGGCATTGCGAAGGCCGACCACGACGCTGCGGTGAAAGCCGCGCGCGCCGAGGGTCGCGCCGAAGGCGAGGCAGCCGGCGCCAAGACGGTCACCGACCGCCTGGTTTCGGCGCTCTCGGCCGAGGGCGTCAAGGGCGACGCCGCCCGTATGAGCGCCGCGCTCGACCTGGCGCGGAAATCGCCCGGCATGTCCGGCGAGGGCGTCGCGGCCTTCGTCTCGGCGAACGTTGCGGTTTCCAAGCCTGCCGGGGAGGCCGACGCATCCGCCTATGAGAAGTCGCGCCTTGCCGCTGCTGGCCTGGCGCAGCCCGCCGCAAAGGGCGCCGAGGCGTCCCAGCAGGCGGCAAGCCGGATTCTGGCCAACTACCGCGCTTCGACGGGCTCGTCCGCCAAGCAGGCCTGACGCCCGAAACATCCAACCGCAACGTCACTCAAAGGGTTGATAATGACCAGCATTCCTTTTGCACAGCCGGGCATGGCGGCCCGGGACGTGTCCGAGACCTTCACTTCCGCCGAGATCTTCAATTCGGCCATTCCGCATCCGGTCACCGAGGATTTTCCAGTCGCGGCTGATGTGGCGCTTCCTGCCTTTTCCGTCGTTGGCCTCGCGGCCACCGGGCTCAGCCTCGCCTTGGCCACGCTTGCCTATGCGCCGGGCAGCAGGGCGAGCGGCCGGCTGGTGTTTTCGGGCGTCGGCACCGCCGACGACACCATCACCATCGGCGCGACCCTCTACACCCTCAAGGCGGCGCCGACGACCGTCGCCGGGCAGATCAAGATCGGCGCGACGGCGGCGGAGACCGCCAGCAACCTGATCGCCGCCATCAACGGCGGGGCCGGGGCAGGGACCACCTACGGATCGCAGACGGTGCCGCATCCCGATGTCACCGCGCAGTCGGACGCCGCTGGCATCGTCGGCATCGTCGCCAAACAGACCGGCGCCGCCGGCAATGCAATCGCCACCACGGAGACGGGCTCGGTGACCGCTTTTGCCAACGCCACGCTCGTCGGCGGTGTCGATCAGGTCGGCGTGCAGGCGATCGGCGTCACGACAGCGCCGGTGGTCGACACGAACGCCGCGCAACGCGTCGCGATCTTCCGCGCCGGCAACTTCAATCCGGACGCCCTCAACTGGGATGCCTCGTTCGATACGGACGCAAAGCGCGAGGCCGCGTTCCGGGGCGCGCCTTCGCCCACCAACATCCTCATCCGTAAGCGGCTCTGACGCGAACCGCGAATATTCAACCAAATCGCGGCCCCCGGCCGCTCTTTCAATAAGGGCCACGACCATGGCGGACTTCGACCACTACGAACTCTGGGACACGCACACTCTTCTTGGCGTGTTCCGCGAGCTGGATATCGTGCCGAGCTATTGGCTCGACCTGCTTTTCCCGAACGAGATGTCGTTCACAGACGAATATGTCGACCTGGAGAAGATCCCGCGCGCCGGCCGCAAGCTTGCGCCCTTCGTCGCGCCGATGGCGCAGGGGCGCGCCATCTATGAGGAAGGCGCGCGCGTCGAGCGCTTCAAGCCGGGCTATGTCAAGCCCAGCGATCCCGTCTCCCCGCTGCGGGCGCTCACCCGCCGGCCCGGCACCTTGCTCGGACCGAACGCGCAGACGCCGCAGGCGCGCTACGACGCGGTCAAGGCCGACATCCTGCAGTATCATCGCGTCGCGATTGAGAGGCTGTGGGAATGGATGGCCGCCAAGGCCATCATTGACGGCAAGGTCGTCATCGAAGGCAAGGACATGCCGCAGCGCCTCGTCGATTTCGGCCGCGCCGCCGGCCACACCGTCGTGCTCGGCGTCGGCGCGCGGTGGGGCGATGCCGGGGTGTCCATCCTCGACGACATCCAGGGCTGGGCGGACATGATGCACGCGGCCGAGTTTGGCGGCGCGCCGAACCGCATCACCGTCGGTATCGACGCCTGGGGCGTCATGCGCCGCGACGCCGAAATCCTCGCCGAAATGGACCTGACCCGCCGCGGCAATGCCGACCTGACGATCAAGACCGGGCTGATGACAACCGGCGAGGTGCGTTATGGCGGCACGCTCGGCGGCGGGATCGAGGTGTGGGTGTACAGGGACTACTACACCGTAAACGGCTCCGTCACGCCGTTCATGTCGCCCAAGGATATCGTCCTCACCGGACCGAACGTGCAGGGCTACCGCTGCTTCAGCGCCATCGTCGACGTGCACGCCCAGTTCCAGCCGCTGCCGATCTTCCCGCGCGACTACATCCCGGAAGGTGACGTGGCGATCGAGCAGATCGTCACGCAGTCGGCGCCGCTCATGGTGCCGGTCAACCCGAATGCCACCCTGAAGGCGACCGTCGTCGCTTGATCGCGGCGGCAGCGTCTCACCCGTCGCCACCCAAATGATTGGAGAAGCATCATGGTCAAGGCAGTTGCTTTGAACCCGTCCACCTGTGCAAGACGCCGGGCGAGAGAAGCCCGGAAGGCAAGACCATCAAGCGCGCCGAAATCGAGGCCAAGGCGCCCGGCACGATCTTCGATGTCGACAAGAAGCAGCTTGACGATTTGGTCGCTAG
>NZ_RZSA01000490.1:0-4838 GCF_003998075.1 Mesorhizobium sp. M2A.F.Ca.ET.037.01.1.1
CGAACGCCCTGGCCAGCGCGCTGTAGGTCTCGGCCTGCATGTCTTCCGAAGGCAGGTGCATGTGGCGCATGAAGAGCAGCTCGGTGCGGAACAGGCCGACGCCCATGGCGCCGGCTTCCTGCGCCGCCTCGATCTCTTCCAGCGAGCCGATATTGGCCGCGACCTCGATCACCGTGCCATCCGCGCGGGTCGGCGTCACGCTCTTGAACACTTTCAGCCCGGCGCGCTCCTGCGCCGCGGCTTCAACGCGCTTGTTGAAATCGGAGCGCGTCGCCCCATCCGGATCGACGATGACATGCCCGGCATTGCCGTCGATGGCGACCTCCTTGGCCGCACGCAACTCGTTGATCTTGTCTCCCAGACCCAGCACGGCCGGAACGCCGTGCGAGCGGGCGATGATGGCGATGTGCGAGGTGGCGCCGCCATGGCCGCAGACCACGCCGCCGATGCGCTTCAGCGGCGCGCGCGCCAGATCCCAGGCACCGATGTCGTCGGCAATCAGGATCGCGCCTTGAGGGATGGTCTCCAGGCTGACCTCGTCCTGGCCGAGCAGCACCAGGCAGATCTGCCCGCCGACGGCATGGACGTCGTCGGCCCGGGCATTGAGATAATGGTCGTCGACCGCGCTGAAATCGGCGGCGATGGTGGCCGCGGCCGCGATGACCGCGGAGACCGCATCGTCACCGCCCTTGATCAGTCTTTCGACCTCGCCGGTCAGGCTGTCGTCGGCGGCGATGTCGCGCAAAGCCGCGACGATGCCGCGGTCGCCGGCGGCGAGATTGTTCTCGGCAAGCGTGCGGTCCATGCGCGCCTGGACGCTGGCGACGGCGCCGCGGAAGCGCTCCAGCTCGCTTTCGATCTCGCCGGCCTGCAGGTGCCTGCCCGGCCCCTCGATCTCCGGCGGGAAATGGGCGAAGGCCGGCCCGATCGCCACGCCCTCACTGGCGGCTACGCCCTGCAGTTTCGGCGTTCCATCCGCCGACGCTGCAGCCGGTGCTACGGGCTCCGACGCAGGTGCGACGGCTGCGGTTTCAGAGCCGCCCTCACCCGCTTCGCTCTCGTCGTCGAGACCGGCGCGCGGATTCTCCAGATAGCCGATCAGCGCCTCGATCGCCTCGATGGCGTCGGCGCCGTTGGCGCGCACGGTGACTTCCTGGTTTTCCTTGACCGCCAGCAGCATCAGCTTGACCGAGCTCTTGGCGCTGACCGCCTTGCCGTCCTTGATCAGCTCGACATCGGATTCAAAACCCTTGGCGAGTTTTACGAACCGCGTGGCGGGACGGGCGTGCAAACCTTCGTGCACTCTGACGATGGTCGAGCGTTCCATGGCAATTCTCTAGGTTTGGGCGCTTATCGACAGACAGCGCGGATATTATCAGGCGGCGATGGTGATGACAGCGCCCGGTGTAAGGGCGGCCACGAGCGCTCCGGTATCGACCTCGGACGCGCAAACCTCACCCGGCCTTTCGGCCTCGGATGCTCCGTTGAAAGAGATCACGACATGACCCATCTCGCGGACCTTGCTCCAGGCCGTGGAGCCGACCGCCGTTATCGTCGCCGAGACCGGCCCGAGCGTGATGGAGGCGCCTGTTGCCGGCGCATCGTCGCTCGGGCCTTCTTCCGTCTTGTGCAGCACGGAGACCTCGGCCAGTTCGGGAGGCGAGCCATCCGCGAACAGGATGAGCACGCCGCCTTCGGCGAGGTCCGCCACTTCGGGTCCAATTGCCGTGACCCGTGTCTTGAGAAGAACCGACATTTGGCGAACCTCGTTTTATTACTGCTATTTTAGAACACGATCAGGGACACGACCCATGCGATCAGCACGGAGACCGGGCCCATGATCTGGCGGCTGATGAGCACCGCCGGCACGCCGATTTCGATCGTCTTCGGCTTGGCCTCACCGAGCGCCAGACCGACAGGAACGAAGTCGCAGCCCACCTGGGTGTTGTAGGCAAACAGCGCCGGCAGCGCCATTGCGGGCGAGATGGTGCCGTTGGCGATCTGCGGGCCGATGATGGCGACGCCGATGACCTGGGCGATGACCGCGCCCGGTCCCAGGATGGGCGACAGGAACGGCAGGCCGCAGATGGCCGAGATGACCAGCAGGCCGACGATGTTGTTGGCCAGCGGACCCATCGGCTGCGCCAGCACATCGCCGATGCCGGTATAGAGGATCAGGCCGATCAGCATGGTCACGAAAGCCATGAAGGGCAGCACGTTGCGGACGACCTGATCGATGGTGCGGCGGCCGGAGTTGAAGAAGATGCCGACCACGCGGCCCATGACGCGGCCGATCGAGCTGATCAGGCCGATAAGCCCGCCTTCGCTCGGCAGCGGCTCGGCCGCCCTGGCTGTGGTGTTGTTGCTTGAACTCATCGATGCTGCTCCCCCCGCAGTGGTGACCGCTTCGGATCCGTCCGCCATTGCGACATTGGCCGGCTTCACGCCCGAAACGTAGATGTCTTCCGTGATGAACTGGGCGAGCGGACCCGCCTGGCCGACCGGCGTCAGATTGACGGTCGGGATACGCTTGCGCGGGTAGACGCCGCAGCGCGCGGTGCCGCCGCAGTCGACGACGACGACCGCCATCTCGCTTTCGATCGGCGGCGACTTGAAGCCGTCGACAGCCTGGGCGCCGGTCATGTCGGCAATGAGCTGCGCCACCGGATGGATGCCGCCACCGGTTACCGACACGACCTTGTTGCGCTGCTCGGTCGGCTCGATGACCAGGGGGCCGCCCCAACCGGTCGACCCCTTCGATATCTTTACTGCCTTGTATGTCTTGGCCATGGTGTCCTCCCGCCCTTAGAGCTCGACGCCCTGGCGGCGTGCCATGATGGCCGTGATGCGCTCGGTCAGGATGCCCTTCAGCAGGATGACGACGAGGCCGACGATGGCGTACCAGATGGCTACCTTGACGTGATAACCATTGGCGATGACGCCCCGCTTCTCGAGGTCGAGCAGCGCGACCAGCATGCCGCCCCAGACGAAATATTCACCGGGGTTGATGTGCGGGAAGAGGCCGAGCGGGGGATGCACATAGGACACTGCCGCGTCGTAGAAGGCAGGCTTGTGCTTTTCTTCCAGGAAGGAACCGAAGGTGTAGGCCATCGGGTTGGTGAGGAAGAACACCGAGAGCACCGGCAGCACCGTATAGCGGGTCAGCGCGATGCGGCCGGCGCCACGCGCCAGACCGTGGACGCGCTCCTCGCCGACCAGCTCGGTGACGGCGTAGAAGGCCGTCATAAGCACGACCAGGGTCGGGATGATGCCGGTGACGAAGCCGGCGAACACTTCGCCGCCCTTCTGGAAGATGCCGATGAAGTACTTGCCGATGGCGGTGAGCCAGCCGAGCTGCTCTTCCTGCTGCACGTTCTTCAGCTGTTCCTTGAGCTGATCGGCGGTGACCGGCGCGTTGTCGGTCGTCGCCTGCGCCAGGACCACGAGATGATCGGTGGCATGCTCGACGCCGAGCTTGCCGTGCCAGGCAGCATCCGAAACCATGGTGCCTGCGACATGCAGGTTGTGCACCGCGAGGTCCGCATGCTGCGCCAATAGTGTAATTACAGACATTTCTCCTCCTTATGACCCCTGCCGGTCATTCCCAGCCGGCTGCCGGCGTCGTTTAAGCCCTTGCTATGTTCAAGCCGGCCAGGCCCGGCTTCTTCCCCGGCTCCGACCGTGCGCGGTCGATCTGCTCGATCGCCCGTTTCACGGCCTCGGCCACACCGGGTTCCCCCTCCCCCATGATCGCAGGGTTGGACCGGAGTCGATCGAGGGGGATACCCTCGAATTCTTCATGTCGCTTGAACTTGGTCAGCACCGAACGGCCGCTCATGACCATCATGCGGCGCACGATGAGATCCGGCGTCACGACGATGAGCGCGATGGTGCCCTTGGCCAGGCGTCCGCGGAAATTGCCCGCGCCGACGAAACCGTCCTTGTACTGGCTGGTGACGCCTTTGAAGACATCCGAATAATGCCGCATCTGCAGCCAGACGCCCAACGATTGCAGCGCCCAGACAACAAACAGCAGAAGCAGTGCCCACTGCCAGATTGCCATTTCGGTCTCCTCCCGAGTCTCTTCCTCCGGCACATATTGAACGGAGGCGAGACGACCCGAAAGTGAGAACATTTGTTTCCTCGAATGTCAACATGTATTATATTAGCAGCCATAACGCTCCACAGCCGACCGGCCGATTTCGGCATCGGCGGCGCTGTGGTAGCCTGTCGTCAAACGGGATGTGAGACATGGACCTGCCCTTCAGGCACGAACTGGCGCTTATGCCGGACCTTCGCCACAGGCTGCGGCAGCTGCGCTGGTTCCGCGCCACCTTCCGCAGCAGCGCGAGGGTGGTGTCGGAAACGTTCGGCGTGCGCTTCGAGATCGACGAGGCCAAGCTGACGCGCGCCTTCCTCGACTGGATCGAAGTCATGGAAGCGCAGAAGCGATTTGCGGCGGTCGACCGCGCGGACTTCATCGTCTTCGCCGCCGGGCTGGTGCTGCGTGAGCTGATCCGGCAGGCGCCGGCGCGGGAGGCCTCAGGTCTGAAGGAAATGGTCGAGACCGAGGCAAATGCCGGCACGGCGGAAATCGTGCGCTTCTGGCCGGAAGGTTTCCTTTATACCAACTACTGCGTGTCGGCGATCCTGGCCGTGCACGAGCAGGAATTCGGCAACGCGCCCAGCATCGATAAATGCGCCGACGATCTGCGCACCTGGTGGTCCTACCGCGAGAACGCATCGGAAATGCCCGCTTATGCCGTGGCCTTCCTCGATCGGTTCCTCGGCGCCGAGCCCAACTGGATCACACCCGACCGCGCCCAGTCGCGCCAGGC
>NZ_RZSA01000491.1:0-4828 GCF_003998075.1 Mesorhizobium sp. M2A.F.Ca.ET.037.01.1.1
GCATCTCGCTGCCCGACCAGGTGACGCTGACCGTCACCGAGGCCGATCCGGTGGTGCGCGGCCAGACGGCCGCCTCCTCCTACAAGCCGGCGGTGCTGGAAA
Source organism: Mesorhizobium sp. M2A.F.Ca.ET.037.01.1.1 (assembly GCF_003998075.1). NCBI lineage: Bacteria > Pseudomonadati > Pseudomonadota > Alphaproteobacteria > Hyphomicrobiales > Phyllobacteriaceae > Mesorhizobium > Mesorhizobium sp. M2A.F.Ca.ET.037.01.1.1. Next base: position 103 of record NZ_RZSA01000491.1, read on the forward strand.
ACGGCATCCGCGTTCTGGTGCCGCCCTTCATCTCGGCCGGCGAGCGCATCATCGTCGACACCAACGAAATCACCTATATGCGCCGCGCCGATTGAGCGCCGGCCGGTAGGAAGAAAAAGCCAGGAAGAAAAAATGGCGCGTTCCGCTCTCCTCAACGTCATGGTGCAGGCCGCGATGAAGGCCGGCCGCTCGCTGTCGCGCGACTTCGGCGAGGTGCAGAACCTGCAGGTCTCGATGAAGGGACCGGGCGACTATGTCAGCCAGGCCGACCGCAAGGCCGAAGAGATCGTCTACGCCGAGCTGTCGAAGGCGCGGCCGGGCTATGCCTTCCTGATGGAGGAGCGCGGCGCCGTGGAGGGCGAGGACGCCCAGCACCGCTGGATCGTCGATCCGCTCGACGGCACCACCAACTTCCTGCACGGCATCCCGCTCTTCTCGGTGTCGATCGCGCTCGAGCGCCAGGGCCAGGTCGTCGCCGGCGTCGTCTACAATCCGGCCATGGACGAGCTCTACACGGCCGAGCGCGGCGGCGGCGCGTTCATGAACGACCGCCGGCTGCGTGTTGCCGGCCGCTCCAAGCTGACCGACGCGGTGATCGGCTGCGGCGTGCCGCATCTCGGCCGCGGCCAGCACGGCAACTTCCTGATCGAGCTGCGCAACGTCATGGCTGAAGTCTCGGGTGTTCGCCGCCTCGGTTCCGCGGCGCTCGACCTTGCCTATGTCGCGGCCGGACGCATGGACGGCTTCTGGGAAACCGGCCTGTCGTCCTGGGATATCGCCGCCGGCATCCTTCTGGTGCGCGAAGCCGGCGGCTTCGTCTCCGACATGGATGGCGCGCAGGACATGCTGGACAATGGCGAGGTCGTCGCCGGCAACGAGCTCATCCAGCGCGCGCTGCTCAAGACCGTGAAGAAGCCGTTGGCGCCTCGCTGAGCGCGGCGTCGCGGTCAGCGCCCTACTGCGAAAGTCGGAATCGATTTTCGCAAGGGATCATGCGCAAATCAACGCGCCACAGCGCTCTTTGCGCGTCGAAAGGACGCGCGGCGCGGCAGTCGCAAAACCGCAACCCAAGCTTGAAATACTGGTCCGCGACTGCCCAGATTAGGGTTGCAGGATCATGTGATGAGCGACGCGCGACCAGATACGCAGCTTGAGATCCCCTTCGTGGGACGCTGGCATTATTCGCGCGCCGAAATGATCGCCGACGGCATCGTCCACGCGGTGGGCATCGTGCTGGCGATCGCGGCGGGCTCCGCCTTCCTGGCGCTCGCGGCTTTCCATGCCGGCCCCGGCGAGTATGCCGCCGCTGTGTTCTATGTCGTCTCGCTGCTCACCGTGCTGTCGGTGTCGCTGGCCTACAATCTGTGGCCGGTATCCTGGCCGGCGAAATGGATTCTGCGCCGCTTCGACCACGCCGCGATCTATCTCCTGATCGCCGCCACCTACACGCCCTTCCTAGCCCAACTCGACAACTCGCCGCTGGCATTGCCCATGATCGTCGTCGTGTGGGGTGCCGCGCTGGCCGGCATCGCCATCAAGATGTTCCTGCCCGGCCGCTACGACCGGCTGGCCATCGTCTTCTACCTCGCCATCGGCTGGAGCGGCGTGGTGCTCGCCGGACCGCTGGTCGAGACGCTGCCGCCGACCTCGGTCGCGCTGCTCGTCGCCGGCGGCATCGTCTATTCCCTGGGCGTCGTCTTCTTCGCCTGGAAAGGCCTGCGCTTCCACAATGCCGTCTGGCACGGCTTCGTCGTCACCGGCGCCGGGCTGCATCTGGCCGCCATGGTCGACTGCCTGGTCGTCAACCGGTTCTAATCCATGACATAGGCGATATTGCCAAGCACCATTCAATTTGGTCACAATTCCGTTTAGAGTCGCGGCAATTCTGCGGCGGGTGGCATCGGAAACGGGGCACGGATGGCTTTTCTCAGATCCTTCGGCAGGCGATCGGACGTCCTTGTCTACGATCCTCACAAGCTGTCGAGCCCGCAGGTCTTCCTGCTCACCATGGTGATCTTCCTGATCATCGTCGCTTTCATCGCCGCCATCCTCACCCGCCAGATCTCCACCGCCTTCTCCAGCAATCCGGGCCTCAACGGGCTGATCGTCGGCGTGCTGGCGGTCGGCATCCTGCTTGCCTTCGTCCAGGTCGGGCGGCTGTTCCGCGAGGTGCGCTGGGTCAATTCCTTCCGCGCCGGCTCCGAAACCACCGAGCCGGTGCTGTTGGCGCCAATGAAGGCGATGATCGGCCGCTCGTCGACGATCGCCTTCTCGACCTCGTCGATGCGCACGATGCTGGATTCCATCGCACCCCGCCTCGACGAGAGCCGCGACACCTCACGCTATCTTGTCGGCCTGCTGGTGTTCCTCGGCCTGCTCGGCACCTTCTGGGGCTTGCTCAACACCATCGCCTCGATCCGCGAGACGATCGAGGCGCTGGACCCCGGCACCGGCGATGCCGCCGCCGTGCTCGACGCGCTGAAGCAGGGTCTGTCGGCGCCGCTCGCCGGCATGGGCACCGCCTTTTCGTCCTCGCTGTTCGGCCTCTCCGGCTCGCTGGTGCTCGGCTTCCTCGACCTGCAGGCCGGCCGCGCCCAGACCCGTTTCTACACCGAGCTCGAGAACTGGCTGTCCTCGGTCACCGACCTGTCGTCGGACATCGTCGTCTCCGACACGGCCAAGACCGAGTCCTCCGAGGACATCCGCCTGCTGTCCGAGCGGCTGCGCAGCCTGCAGGAGAATGGCGGCGGCTCCAATCCGCGCGTCGCCACCGCCATGGCCAACCTCGCCGACGGCATTTCGGGGCTGGTCAAGAACATGCGCTCCGAGCAGCAGATCATGCGCGACTGGGTCGAGGCCCAGTCGGACGAGCAGAAGGCCATGCGCAACACGCTGGAAAAGATCGCCGACGCGCTGAAGAAGCAAGGGGTCCACTGACGTGGCGCTGGCAAGACGGCGCGCCGACCGCCGCATCGACTATTGGCCGGGCTTCGTCGACGCGCTGTCGACGTTGCTTCTGGCGATCATGTTCCTGCTCACCGTCTTCGTGCTGGCGCAGTTCCTGCTCAGCCGCGAGATCTCCGGCAAGGACACCGTGCTCAACCGTCTCAACTCGCAGATCAACGAGCTGACCCAGTTGCTCGCGCTGGAGCGCTCGAACAGCCAGGACAAGGAGGATACGCTCGCCAACCTGCAGGCATCGCTGTCGGCGGCGCAGGCCGAAAAGAGCCGCCTCGAGCAATTGCTGGCGCAGGGCGCCGGCGCCGGCGACGCGGCCAACAAGCGGGCGGACCAGCTTTCCGGCGAACTCAGCAACCAGCGCCAGATCAGCCAGCAGGCGCTGAGCCAGGTCGAGATCCTCAACCAGCAGATTGCCGCCTTACGCAAGCAGATCGGCGCGCTGGAAGACGCGCTCAACGTCTCCGAGCAGCGCGACCGCGACTCCAACACCAAGATCGCCGATCTCGGCCGCCGTCTGAACGTGGCGCTGGCGCAGCGCGTCCAGGAGCTCAACCGCTACCGTTCCGACTTCTTCGGCCGGCTGCGCGAGATCCTCGCCGACCGCGAGAACATCCGCATCGTCGGCGACCGTTTTGTCTTCCAGTCGGAGGTGCTATTTCCGACCGGTTCCGACGTGATCAACGACGCCGGCAAGGTCGAGATGAAGAAGCTCGCCGACGCCATCATCGAATTGCAGAAGGAAATCCCGCCGGAGATCAGCTGGGTGCTGCGCGTCGACGGCCACACCGACAACAAACCGCTGTCCGGCACCGGCCGCTATCGCGACAACTGGGAACTGTCGACCGCGCGCGCCACCTCGGTGGTGAAGTTCCTGATCGAGAACGGCGTGCCGGCCAACCGGCTGGTGGCCGCCGGCTTCGGCGAGTTCCAGCCACTCGACCCCGCCGACACCGACGAGGCGCGCAGCAAGAACCGCCGCATTGAACTGAAGCTCACCGAACGGTGATCCATTATCACACCAAGTCACGGTAAGTTGTTTGTCGGCTGAATACTTAGAGTACCAAGTCCCGTCGGCAAGGCCTGAAAACATTATCATTTTTTAATTACACATCGGCAATCGACGCACCTAATTTGCCGCGCAGGGCCGGGGACCGCCGGCGATGCCTCCCATCGCGACGCGACGGAACCGGACGGCCCGCAAAGTTCGGAAGGCAAGCGGCAGGGCCGCAGCCTTCCCTATCGGAGGATGCGCCGCCATGCGCGCTTCAACATCTCTCAAGACTATGACCCTGGCTGCCGCGTTGATCGCGGCCCCGCTTGCCGGCGCCTATGCGGCCGGACACCACAAGGGGGCGCTCGACGCGACCCCTACGGCCGATTTCATCGGCCCGCGCGCGGCCGGTCTTATCGATCAGGCCCAGGGCGTGGATCAGGGCATCACCGATGCCCGGCAGGCGAACAACATTTCGGCTTCCGAAGCGCAGCAACTGCACATGCGCGCCGCTCGCATCAGCCAGGCCGCGGAGCACGTCGCGGCTTCGGATCACGGCCGGGTCCCGTCCGCGCAATACCATGAGCTGCTGCGCCGCCTCGACAATGTCGACCAGAGGCTGATGAACGACACCGGCAGCGGCTTCATGATAGGCGACGGCGACGACGGCGGGAATTACCCGAACGGTTGACCACCAGGGAAGGGACCACCTGGCGCCCGCGGGACCTGGCCCCGAGGGCGTCCTTTTTCGATCGCGTATCGCTTTGGTTATAG
>NZ_RZSA01000492.1:0-4825 GCF_003998075.1 Mesorhizobium sp. M2A.F.Ca.ET.037.01.1.1
GAATTGCAGATCCGGCCGATCGATGCCCGGCTTGCTGCGGAGAAAGGCCTGGGCATTCATTGGAAATACCGAGAGCGGTCCACTGCGCAACGCCACCAGTTCGGCTGCGGCCGCTGCTGCCCGCAACGGGTTGAGAAGGCTGTAATAGGTGATGGGTTTAAGGCAGGAATGCTGCACCATTCCCCCGATATGTTCTTGCAGATTTTCACCCACGCCTGGCAATTCGTGCTTCACGGCCAAGCCGTGCCGGCGAATTTCATCGGCAGGGCCAATGCCGGACAACATCAGCAGATGTGGCGATTGGTAGGCTCCTGCGGACAATATGACCTCTTGCTCGCATCGGACGGTCTGCGGCAGCCCGCCACGCCTCACATATGTGATGCCGAGACACCGGCCATGCTCGATTTCGAGGCGGGTGACCTGAGCGTTGGTCTCAACGGCCAGATTCGGTCGCGGGCGCGCCGGCGCCAGATAGGCGTTGGACGACGAGCAACGGAGAGGAAACCCGTGAGTATGGGTGAATTGCGACCAGCCGAAACCGTCCTGCTCAGCACCATTATGGTCGGGATTTATGGCGTACCCCAACTGTCGGCCAGCTTCGAAGAAGGCCTCAAAAAGCGGATTGCGATAGTTGCCGAAAGCGGTTTTGAGCGGGCCCGAGCCGCCCCGCAGGCCAGACTTGTCCTCGCCTTTCCAGTTTTCCGATCGCTTGAAATATGGCAGGACATCGGCAAATGACCACCCCACTGCTCCCAGGTCGGCCCACTCGTCATAGTCGCTGCGATGCCCGCGCAGGTAGATTTGCCCGTTGATTGACGACGAGCCCCCGATCACCTTGCCGCGCGGCAGGCTGATGGACAATCCGCCCATCCCGGGCTCCGGCTCGCTGCGGAACTTCCAGTCCATCTTGCTGCCAACCGTGAAGACTTCGCCGGTGGGGAGGCGGATGACCGGGTTTCGGTCTCCACCACCCGCTTCCACGAGGAGCACACGGCACTTTGGATCTTCAGACAGCCTGCCGGCCAGGACACACCCTGCGGAACCAGCGCCCACGATGATGAAGTCGTAGGAATCCTTCAGCATCTAGGTCCTCGCCTTTTTTATCAATGAGGCGCGAAGCAGACGGTCGGCCATAATCGCAAGACAGACCATGGCTGCTCCGGCAACGATACCGCGCCCCGGATCGGCTTTGCTGAGCGACATGAGGCAGTCCGCCTCGAGGCCCTTGGTTCCGATCAGGGCGGTTATGACGAGCACGCCAAACGCCATCATGATGGTCTGGTTGACTGCCAGCAGCAGGCCCGAACGGGCTACCGGCAGACGCACAAAGAACAGGCGTTGCCAGGCCGAGGCCCCGGTCATCTCCGCGACCTCAATGACCGCGCCTGGGATATTGCGCAACGCCGCGGCCGTATAACGGGCAGCCGGTGTCCAAGCGTAGGCGACGATGGCGATCAGTGCGGCGAAGTCCCCCGACCCGAGGAACATGATTATCGGAATGAGGTAAACAAAGCTGGGCAGGGTCTGGATGGTATCGATGATCCAGGTCATGACAGCGTCGAACTTGGGATAGGCCACGCATAAGATCCCCACCGGTATCCCGATCAGCAGAGCCGGTATCACGCTTGCCACGAGGAGATAGCTGGTAAGCTGCGCCTGCATCCATAAGCCGGACGTGGCAACGAACAGCATCATCAGGAGACAGGTCACGGCCAGACGCCAGCCCTGCAGGATGTATCCCGCCGCAGCAACGGCGATAACGGCGCCGAACCAGGGGATACTGAGCGCGAAAAGCTTGGCCGGCTTGAGCAGCCAGATGAAGGCGAGTGTTTTGGTCTCTCGCAATTGGACGGACCAGTTCGCGTTCACGGTCAGCACGAGATTGTCCCACCATGAAGCCATCGAAAGGGTAGATCCCATCGGCAAACGGCCGAGCCAAGGCATCGCAAGCTGCAGCAGAAACGGAACTGTCAGCGTCGCGAGGAGTATGCTCAAGAAGCTCCCGCGCCCCAGCCATCCAGGGACTCTGGCAGCAGGTGCTGGGGACGCGGCCGCCTTGCCGAGTTGATCGAGCGCGATCGCCAGGAGCACGATCGCCGCTCCGGCCTCTATCCCCTTGCCGATTTTCAAAGACTGCAAAGCCTTGAGCACTACTGCGCCGAGGCCGTCCGCACCGATGACGCTTGCGATGATGACCGTTGCAAGTGACAGCATGATCAGCTGGTTGAGGCCTACCAGGAGTTTCTGTCGGCAAGAGGGCAGCAGGACGAGCCACATAGACTGCCGGCGGGTCGTGCCGGCCATTTCTGCTGCTTCCCGGATGGACGGTGGCACTTCTTCGAGGGCCAGTGTCACGACCCTTGCCATCGGCGGCGTCGCGTAGATCACCGTTGCGATCATTGCGCCGACTGGACCGAAGCCGAACAAATAGAGGATCGGCACCAGATAGGCGAAAACCGGAACCGTCTGCATGTTATCGTAGACCGGCGTCATGACTTTCTCGAGCGCCGGGTGACGATAGACAGTTATTCCCAGAAGAGTTCCGGTAACCGTGCCAACGAGGACCGATACAAGTACTGACGCCAAGGTCAGCATGGTCGGTTGCCACAAACCAAAGAGAAGCGCGTAAAGCAATGCGCTTGCTACCAAGACGGCCAATTTCCAGCCCCCCAGCCTTGCCCCGAAGAGAGCCGCGGCGAGGACCACCGAAAGCCATGGTAGAGGCGGCAAGACAACGCCGCCGACCGTGATCCCCATGGTCAGCAGATCTTGCAGAAACCGCATGGGATAAAGAAAGATTGTCGCGAAGGCTCGGGTGAGCTGGTTGAGCTCGACACCGAATATTGCCGCGTCCTTAGCTACGTAGGTTATCGCAGTGCCTGACCACTTCATAAACGGCGGAACCAGAGCATCTGGAACCGTCGACAACGCCGCCGGCAGGCCGAGACCGAACAACGGAGCCACGCAAAGCGAGAGACCGACGGCAAGCAATGCCCGTGCGAGCAGACCTGTCGGGGAAACCACCCTGGGCCGGCTTGGAAGCTCCACGCTACGCAGAGGCGTCAAAGGGCCCGTCATGACCGACGCGGAGCGGCTCATGAGTGATTATGTGCCCGCGCGGTTCCGGAAAGCAGGACTGCAAGCACGGCGTTGCGACTGATCGCTCCAATCGCGGCGCCGTCACTGCCAAGCACTCTCACAGGATCTGTTGCGCTCAGGACAGGCCCGGCAACGTCCACGATCTTGTCGCGGGCCTGTATGGTGGGGCCAGTAAGGCCAGCAGCGGACGCCGTGTGATCCATGACCGACGCGACTGTCAGAACTTCGGCCCGGCGAACATCGCGCGTAAACGCCGCGACATAGTCGTTGGCAGGTGAAAGGACGAGTTGCTCCGGTGTCGATAGCTGGACGATCTCACCGTCTTTCATGATGGCAATCCTGTCGGCCAGCCGCATCGCCTCGCTGCAATCGTGTGTCACGAAGACAATCGATTTCCGCAATATTGTCTGCAACCGCATCACTTCGTCCTGCATCTCCCGCCGCACCAGCGGATCAAGAGCCGAGAAGGGTTCGTCCAGGAACCAGATATCAGGTTCCAGAGTGAGAGACCGGGCGATGCCGACGCGCTGCTGCTGGCCTCCGGACAGTTGGTCGGGATAGTGATCTGCCCGCCCGTCGAGACCCACCAGGGCAAGCATTTCGCGCGCCCTCTCTTCTCGACGCGCCTTTTCCACGCCCTTGATGCGCATCGGGAAGCTGACATTCTGCAGCGCGGTCATGTGCGGCAGCAGGCCGTAGCCCTGAAACACCATACCCATCTTCTCGCGCCGCACCTGCATCAAGCGGCGGGCGTCGAGTTCTCCCATCGCCAACCCATCAAAAAAAACGCTGCCGTAGGTTGGTGTCACCAGCCTCGTCATGCAGCGCAGAAGAGTAGACTTACCCGAGCCTGACAGACCCATAAGAACGAGGATCTCGCCGCGATTGACGGAAAGGCTCACGTCCCGAACTGCAGCCAAATGACGGGGCGAGGCGTAGAGTTGCGCGGCGGAGATGCCGCGCGACCGCCCCGCCTCTATCTGGTGGGCTTTTGGCCCGTAGAATTTCCAGACGTTCGCGCAGGATAAGATGTCGTCGCCTGAAACCGTCGCCGGCTCGGTCATTGAGCCCAGTCCGCCGCGACGTCCGTATGCTTGGACAGCCACTCAGCCGCCGCGTCCATGCTCTCCACGCCGTCGACATCGACCCGTCGGATTCCCCATGCCACGTCCTCGGTCTTCAACTGGAAGAGGCGAAGTATACGGGCCGCCTTGGGAAACTTGGCCTCGGACTTGACGTTCGCGACCTTCCAGACGTAGCCAGCGGGGTTGTCGCAATCCCAGATCTCGTTTGGATCTGCGCCCCAGGTCTTGTCGGCGATGCAACCCGGCTCAAAGGCCGGGAACTGCACGAACTTGCCCTCATACTCGGTGGTCATCCAGTCTGGCGAAAATCCCCAGCCGATCACCGGCTCCTTACGCTGCATCGGTCCCACCATGGCGGCATGGAGCGCAGCGGGCGTGCCGGTCGATTCCAGCGAATAGGGGAGTTTGAGCGACTTCAATCTCGCGATATTGTTGGTCGTCCAGTCCGCCGGTGCCTCGACGAAACGACCCAGAGGGGCCGTCTCGACCGTCGAAAGCGCCTTCACGCAATCGGGTTGAAGAAGTGCCTTCCAATCCGGCAGCCCCGGGCAAAGCTTTTCGACATATGTCGGGTACCACCAACCTTCTCTGACCTTGACGCCGGTCGCTCCCATATTCACGACTTCGCCCGTGGCCAACGC
>NZ_RZSA01000493.1:0-4825 GCF_003998075.1 Mesorhizobium sp. M2A.F.Ca.ET.037.01.1.1
CCGCCTGGCACTCTTTCGGCAGATTGGCCATCGTCATCAGGTCGCGGGCCTTGGGCGCATCGGGGTTCTTGTTGGGCCGCCACGGCTCCTCGGTGAACCACCAGGCCAGCGGCTTGCCGCAGCCGTCGTCCGCGGGCGTCGCCTCCTGCCCCTTGCAACCGGGCGAGCCCGGCTGGCAGCCGATGCGCATGTGGAAGTGATAGTCGTGACCCCAGAACGGCCGGATCTTGCGCAGCCAGGAACGGTCGCCGGTGACGGTGTCGCAAAGCGCCTTCTTGATGCCGGGATTGACCAGGATGCGCTCGACTTCCGGATAGCTCGCTGCGCGCTTGAGCAGCCTTGTGTGCGCCGGCGTCCACAGCGCGTCCTTCACCAGATGCGTCTTCTCGTCGACCATCAGCGTGGCGCTCATCGATTCGCGCTGGGCGATGGTGAGCGGCCGCTTCGGCATCGGCGTCAGCCAGATGTCGGCGTCGAGCCCGATCTGGTGCGAAGCATGGCCGGTCATCATCGGTCCGCCGCGCGGCTGGGAGACGTCGCCGACCAGAAGCCCCGGCCAGCCATCGGCTACCGCGTCGCGCGACAGCTTTTCGATCAGCGCGATCATGGCCGGATGGCCCCAGCGCCGGTTGCGCGAGGGGCGCATCACTTCCCAGGTCGGACCTTCCATCGGCAGGGCGACGCCGCCGGCGAAGCAGCCCTTGGAGTAGAAACCGAAGGATTGCGCGGGCACCACCGCAGGCAGTTTCTTGGTGCCGAACAGGTCCTTGGCGCGCGGTTCGGCCGAAATCGCCGCCGCGACCAGCGCAGCCAAGGTCACCAGCGCCAGCGCGGCGGTCAGGAACGGCTTCCTGTCGGGCAGCGATCGCAAATTCATCAGGCCGGATCCCTCTCCAGTCAATCCGTTTGCGGCACGGTCAGGAACGAATCATACCACGCCGCGCGTCCCGCATCGATCTTCAGCGCCTCATCGGGCTGCGCGGCGCTCCGTCCCGCCAGTTGCCCTCGGCCCACATCCGCTCCAGCGCCACCCGGTAGTTCGGGAACCGGAAGCGATAGCCGGCCGCCTTGATCGCCTTGTTGGCGACCCGCTTGTTCTCGCCATAGAAAGAACGCGCCATGGGCGAAAGTTGGGCGGTCTCGAAGGGAATTTCCGGCGGCGGCTCGACGCCCATCAGCCCGGCGGCGTAGGCCACGACATCCTGCGGCGGCGCCGGCTCGTCGTCGGTGACATTGAAGGTGCCGCCGAGGTTGCCGCCGGCGAGGTGCCAGAGCGCGCCGGCAATGTCGTCGCAATGTATGCGGTTGAACACCTGCCCCGGCTTGACCAGCCGCCGCGCCGTGACCTCCTCGAGATTGGCCAGCGCGTTGCGGCCTGGCCCGTAGATTCCGGAAAGCCGCAGCACCACCACCGGCTTGCCGATCTCGCGGCCAAGCGCCAGCCACTCCTGTTCGGCCGCCACCCGCATCACCGAACGCTTCGACACCGGCCGGCAGTCGCTCGCCTCATCCACCCAGGCGCCGCCATGATCGCCATAGACGCCGACGGTCGACAAATAGCCGATCCACTCCAGCGTCGGCATCTTTCCCTTGAGCGCATCGCCGGCGGCGTTGAGCACCGGGTCGCCGGCTTCGTCGGGAGCGACGGAGACGATGAGATGCGTGGTTTTGGCGAGCGCATCGCCGAGCTCGGGCGACAGCGCGCCGTCGAATTGCAGCGGCTCGATGCCGGCCGATCGCAGCGCCTCGAACTTTTCCGGCGCCCGGGTCGTGCCGGAGATCGGCGCGTGCTGGGCGTTGGCCCGCGCGAAAGCCTTGCCGGAATAGCCGGCGCCAAAGATAAAGAAGCGTCTTTCGCTCATCGATGAACCTCTACGGATGCCAAGCCCGCCAGCCATTCTTCGCGAACCGCCGCATCGGTCTCGGTCCTCGAAGCCGTGGCGGCAAGCTCGCCAAATTCGCGGTCGGGGAGCAGTCGCGACAGGGCCCAGATTGCCGCACCCCGCACCAGCGGCGAGGCGTCGCCGAGCAGGCCACGCACAATGGGCGCCAGCAACGGGTCGCCCGAATTGCCGGCGGCGATCAGCACGTTGCGCACAAAACGGTCGCGGCCGATGCGCTTGATCGGTGAGCCAGTGAAGAAGGCGCGGAACGCCTCGTCATCGAGCGCGAGCAGGTCCGAGAGCTTCGGCTCGCGCAAATCCTCGCGTGCGGCAAGCTTCGCCTCCGAGGCCGCGCTGGCGAATTTGTTCCACGGGCAGGCGGCCAGGCAGTCGTCGCAGCCATAGATGCGGTTGCCGATCTTGTCGCGGAATTCGCGCGGGATCGGCCCCTTGTTCTCGATGGTCAGGTAGGAGATGCAGCGCCGCGCATCGAGTCGGTAGGGCGCGGGAAACGCATCGGTCGGGCAGGCGTCGAGGCAGGCGCGGCAGGAGCCGCAATGGTCGATCTCGGCCTCGTCGGGCTCAAGCTCGGCTGTGCTGAAGATCGTGCCGAGGAACAGCCACGAGCCATGCGCGCGGCTGACCAGGTTGGTGTGCTTGCCCTGCCAGCCGAGCCCTGCGGCTTCCGCCAGCGGCTTTTCCATCACCGGCGCCGTGTCGACGAACACCTTTACGTCGCCGCCCGCCTTGGCCACGATCTTGCCGGCGATCTCCTTCAGCCGGCCCTTCATCACGTCATGATAGTCGCGGTTTTGCGCATAGACCGAGATCGCGCCGCGGTCGGGTCTTGCGAGGATGTCACGTGGATCCTGGTCGGGGCCGTAATTCATCGCCAGCACGATGATCGAGCGCACGTCCGGCCACAGCGTCGAAGGTTCGGCGCGGCGTTGAAGCGTCTCGGCGATCCAGCCCATCGAGCCGTGGAAACCGTCGGCGACGAATTCGGCCAGGCGTGCGGGCGCCAGCGGGATCGCGTCCGGGCGGGTCACGGCGACCGCCTCGAAGCCGGCGCGGCGCGCCTCCGCGTCGATCAGCGCGCGCAAGGTTTCAGAAGTCGAGGTCCGCATAATGCGATACCGGCGACAGGCCGCGCACCCGGTCGGAGAGCAGCGGCCGGAAGGACGGCCGCGATTTCACCCGCGTGTACCATTCGCGCGCGGCGCTGTGTTCGCGCCAGTCGATCTCGCCGAGATAGTCGAGCACCGAAAGCGTCGCCGCCGCGGCGAGGTCGGCATAGGTCACCTTGTTGCCGGCCAGCCAATGGCGCGTGCCGGCCAGCCAATTGGTGTATTTCATGTGCTGGCGGATGTTGGCGCGCGCCGCCCGGATCGCCGCCGAATCGGGCGAGCCGCCGCCGGCGGTTTCCGGCATCACCGGCTTCAGCACGCGCTCGCGCACCAGGTGGCGGGTGACCTCGCTTTCGGCCTTCGCCAGATACCAGTCGGTCAGCCGGCGGATTTCGGCGCGCTGCATCGGATCCTCGGCGAACAGCCTTTTGTCGCGCTTCAAGACGCCGCGCGTCTCGTCGAGATATTCGGCGATCACCATGGCGCCGACGATCGGCACGTCGCCTTCGGCGAGCAGGATCGGCAGCGTGCCGGCCGGGTTCAGCGCCAGGAACTCCTTGCGCCGCGTCCACGGCTTTTCCTCGATCAGCGCCAGCTCCTCGCCATACTCGCCAAAGGCAAGGCGCACGAACCGGCAGGTGGCGAACATGGGATGGTGGAAAAGCGTCAGCATGGTTCCGCGATGATAGGGCGCACTGGCGAATCGATACCTGCACCGGTAAGTCTTGGCGGCCCGTCATGCGGCCGTCACGGTGTTGCGACCTATAGGGGGACTTCCGCGCCGTGACAAGCAAGCCGTTGTTCCCAGCTGTGCCCGAAATCCTGAGGTTGCCATGGAAAGCCAGACCATCGTCGAAGCGCTGCTGCTTGGGCTGCTGGAGGGCCTGACCGAGTTCATCCCGGTGTCCTCGACCGGCCACATCCTGCTTGCCGGCCATTTCCTCGGCTTCCACTCCACCGGCAAGGCCTTCGAGATCCTGATCCAGCTCGGCGCGATCCTGGCCATTTTGAGTGTCTATTTCGGCAAGCTCTGGCAGATGCTGATCAAGCTGCCCAGCGATCCGCAGACCAGGCATTTCGTCATCGGCATCCTGATCGCCTTCCTGCCGGCCGCGGTCATCGGCGCCGTAGGTCACGACTTCATCAAAAACTATCTGTTCGAATCGCCAAAACTGATCTGCAGCATGCTGATCATTGGCGGCGTGGTGCTGCTCGTCGTCGACCGCATCAACTTCAAGCCGGTGCATCACGACGTCGAGCGCTTCCCGTTGAGCGTCTATCTCAAGATCGGCCTGTTCCAGTGCCTGTCGCTGATCCCGGGCACCTCGCGTTCCGGCTCGACCATCGTCGGCGCGCTGCTGATGGGCGTCGACAAGCGCGCGGCGGCGGAATTCTCCTTCTTCCTCGCCATGCCTACCATGGTCGGCGCCTTCGCCTTCGACCTCTTCAAGAACCGCAACGTGCTGACTTCGGCCGACCTGCCGATCATTTCCGTCGGCTTCATCGCCGCCTTCGTCGCCGCGCTGATCGTCGTGCGCTTCCTGCTCGATTACGTCTCGAAGAACGGCTACGCGCTGTTCGGCTGGTGGCGGCTTGCGGTCGGGGTAGCGGGGCTGGCGGCGCTGATGGTTTGGGGGTGAGAACCCGCCCGCAGGATATGGCAACCACACACCGCGCTCCCCCTCACCCAGCCTCCGCTTCGCTCGGCTGACCTCTCCCCGAGGGGAGAGGAGACTGTCGGCGTCGGCGCCAGCCTCTTCTCCCGCCGGGGAGAAGGTGGCCGCGAAGCGGCCGGATGAGGGGGCCAGCGCTGCC
>NZ_RZSA01000494.1:0-4818 GCF_003998075.1 Mesorhizobium sp. M2A.F.Ca.ET.037.01.1.1
CCATTTTTACTTTCTGTTGCGCCGCCCGATGACGCTCGGCGTGCGCGGCCTGGTCTACGAACGTGCCTCCAACGCCGTCTTCCTGATCCGCCACACCTATGTTCCCGGCTGGCAGTTGCCCGGCGGCGGCGTCGAGTCCGGCGAGACGCTCGAGGAAGCGTTGACGCGCGAGCTGGCCGAGGAAGGCAACATCGCGCTTACCGCGCCGCCGGTGCTGAGGTCGATGCATTTCAACCGCCGCTCCAGCAAGCGCGACCATGTCGGCCTTTATCTGATCGAAGCTTTCAGCCAGACCGCGCCGAAACTGCCCGACCATGAAATCGCCGAGGCAGGCTTCTTCCCGCTCGACAGCTTGCCGGAGGGCACGACCCCGGCGACGCTCCGAAGGATGGCCGAGATATTTGGCGGGGAGCGCATCTCACCCTACTGGTAATCACGCCGCTTTCCTGAACCTGCCCCGGTCATGGGCGGCCGCATAATCGAGCTCCGGTCCCACCGGGACAACTCCCGTCGGATTGATCGACCTGTGGCTGCCGTAATAATGCGCCTTGATGTGGTGAAGGTTGACCGTGCCCGACACGCCGGGCACCTGATAGAGATCGCGCAGATAATTCGACAGGTTCGGGTAGTCGGCGATGCGGCGCAGATTGCATTTGAAGTGGCCGACATAGACCGGATCGAAACGAACCAGCGTCGTGAACAGCCGCCAATCGGCCTCGGTGATGTGTTCGCCGGCCAGATAGCGCTGTCGCGACAGCCTCTCCTCGATTGTGTCGAGCGCCTGGAACAATTCGCCGAAAGCTTCCTCATAGGCTTCCTGCGTGGTGGCGAAACCGGCGCGATAAACGCCGTTGTTGATTGCCGGGTAGACCTGCGCATTGATCCTGTCGATCTCCGCGCGCAGCGCCGCAGGATAGAAGTCGAGACCCGCATCGCCCCATTCGTCGAAGGCCGAATTGAGCATGCGAATGATCTCGGAGGACTCGTTGTTGACGATGGTCTCTTGCCTCTTGTCCCACAGCACCGGCACCGTCACGCGGCCTGAATAGGTCGGATCGGCCTTGGCGTAGATCTGGTGCAGGAAATCGAGGCCGTAGAGCGTGTCCCCGGTGGCGCCGTCCTCGGCTTTAAAGGTCCAGCCGTTTTCGCCCATGAAGTGGTGCACCACGGAGACGGAGATGATGCCGTCGAGCTTCTTCAGGGCACGGAAGATCAAAGTGCGGTGCGCCCAAGGGCAGGCGAGCGAGACATAGAGGTGATAACGGCCGGGTTCCGCCTTGAAGCCCCGCCTTCGGCCCTGCGCCGGACTGCCGTCACGCGTGATCCAGTCGCGCCATTGCGACTCTCTGCGTATGAACCGTCCGCCGCTGTCAGTCTCGAACGGGCGGTCCTGCCATTTGCCTTCGATCAGCATTCCCATGCGGCAATCTCCCTGGGGTTCGCAACAATCTAGGCCGATAGCCGGGTTGGCGAAGCCCTTCGGCGCTGAACAGTTCGTCAAATGACACAAAGAAAGACAAAAAGCGCCGATTGCAGCGGCACAAAATTGGTGCTAGCGGAGGCGCCCATGTTCGACTTTGCCGCGATCCGGTTCGACCGACGACGAAAGGGCGCCCGCGCTTAACAAGCGCTGACTGGCGAACGCTGCCGCTTTGCAGCAAACCTTCCTCGCATACCGGAACGCAAAGACCATGAGCCTTGCCGACGTGAAATACCTGCCGGAAACCCCGGCCCATGATGCTGAAATCGAAGCCATCAACGACGAGGCCTTCGGCCCGGGCCGCTTCGTGCTTGCCGCCTACAAGATCCGCGAGTCGGGCGGGCATGACCGCTCGATGTCCTATGTCGCCGTCAAGGACGATACGGTCATCGCCTCGGTGCGCATGACGCGCGTGGCCGCGGGCGCGGGACGCGCCATGATGCTCGGCCCGCTTGCGGTGCGCCCCGCCTTCAAGAATCTCGGCATCGGCCGCAAGCTGGTCACGATCGCGCTGGAAGCGGCCAGGAAGGCCGGTGCGCCTGCCGTCATCCTGGTCGGCGACGAGCCGTATTATGGACCGCTGGGCTTCAAGCGCTTCCCGCGCGGGCAGATCACCATGCCACGCCCGGTCGACCTCGACCGGCTGCTGCATCACGAGATCAAGCCGGGCGCCGTCGCCCGCTTCGCCGGCGAAGTCGGCCACGCCAGCATGGCAAGGGTCGCGGAGTTAGCGCCGGCATTGGCGCGCCCGGCAGCAAGCGCGTCGCTCTCGATCGACCCGGCTATTGCGGTTGCGCCGCCTTTGCGGGCTTCGTAGCATAATCCGGAATCCTGGGAGGCTTGCATGAACCCGAACGGCCAGATTGCGATCGTCACCGGCGGCGGATCGGGTCTTGGCGAGGCAACGGCGCGCACGCTTGCCGACAAGGGTGCTCGCGTCGCCATCCTCGATGTCGGCATCGAGCGCGCGGCGAAGGTCGCGGCCGACATCGGCGGCATCGCGGTCCAATGCGACGTCTCTAGCGGCGACAGCGCCACGGCCGCGATCGCCGAAGTGGCTGCAAAGCTCGGTGAACCGCGCATCCTGGTCAATTGCGCAGGCATCGCCATCGGCGTGAAGACGATCGGCAAGGACGGACCGCATCCGCTCGACCAGTACCGCAAGGTTATCGAGATCAACCTGATCGGCACGTTCAACATGATCCGCCTCGTTGCCGATCGGGCGGCGAAGCTCGATCCGCTTGTTGGGGGCGAGCGCGGCGTCATCGTCAACACCGCCTCCGTTGCCGCCTATGACGGCCAGATCGGGCAAGCCGCCTATGCCGCTTCCAAGGGCGGCGTCGTCGGCATGACGCTGCCGGTGGCGCGCGATCTGGCGCGCTCCGGCATTCGCGTCTGCACCATCGCGCCCGGCATCTTCAAGACGCCGATGATGGCCGGCATGCCGCAGGACGTGCAGGATTCGCTCGGCGCCGCCGTGCCCTTCCCGCCGCGGCTCGGCGAGCCGGCGGAATATGCCTCCCTTGCCCTCCACATCATCGAGAACCAGATGCTGAACGGCGAGACCATCCGCCTCGACGGCGCCATCCGCATGGCGCCGAAATAGCGGGATGACCGGATCGCCGACAGGTGCCGGTGTTTCCACCGAAAGGACAGGCCCGCTCGCCGGCCTGAAAGTCATCGAGATGGCCGGGCTTGGTCCGGTGCCGCTTGCCGCCCTGATGCTGGCCGAGATGGGTACCGATGTGTTGCGGATCGAACGCGCCGATGCCGGCCAGCCGCTTCTGAACCCGCCTGAAGAATACAACCTCGACCGGCACGGCCGTTCCATCCTCAAGCTCGACCTCAAGCGTCCGGCGGGCACGGAGCTGTTGCTGCGGCTCGCGGCACGGGCCGACTTGCTTGTCGAAGGCTTCCGCCCCGGTGTGATGGAGCGCCTCGGCCTCGGGCCCGATATTCTGCTCCAACACAATCCGGCGCTGATCTATGGCCGACTGACCGGGTTCGGCCAGGACGGACCGCTGTCCGGGCGAGCCGGGCACGACATCACCTATCTCGCTTATGCGGGCCTGCTGCACGCGATCGGCAGGAAGGACACGCCGCCGGTGCCGCCGCTCAATCTCGTCGCGGATCAAGGCGGCGGCGCGATGATGCTGATTGCCGGCATGCTCGCCGCCCTTTTCCAGCGTTCGCTGACCGGAAAGGGCCAGGTGGTCGATGCCTCGATGATCGAGGGGGCCTCAATGCTCGCCGCACCCATCCACGCTTACATGGCCGCTGGTCTGTGGAGCGACAGGCGCGGCGAGAACCTGCTCGATTCCGGCGCGCCGTTTTACGACACCTATGAGACGGCGGACGCGAGGCACATTGCCGTTGGCTGCCTCGAACCGCGCTTCTTCGGCGAATTCGCCAGGCTGCTGCCGCTCGCCGGGCATTTTGTCGGCAGCCAATATGACAGATCGTCGTGGCCCGCGATGCGCGCCGCCATTGCCGAGCGGGTCAGGGAGAAAACGCGCGACGAGTGGGCCGAGCTTTTCGCCACGTCCGATGCCTGTGTCGCGCCCGTGCTGTCGCTGGTCGAAGCCAGGAACCACCCGCACAATCGCGCCAGGCAAAGCTTTGTGACGTCTGGCGGGTTCGAACGCCCGGCGCCGGCGCCGCGTTTCTCGCAAGCCCCGGCAGCGGCTGCGGCAGCACCGGCCGCCGCTGATCGCGAGACCGCAAGCATATTGGCCCGTTTTGGCTTCAGCCAGGAGGAAATCGCGGCCCTTGCAAAGGCGGGTGTACTCGGCCGATAACCGGAGAGCAGAAATCAACTTATCTCGGGTGAGCTTGTGACCGAATCGAAAAAAGATGTCATTCGCCAGACCGACGCCGAAGCGATCAGGTTGGCGAAAACCTTGATCCGCGCAGCGCGTTTCGGCGCGCTCGCGGTTATCGAGCCCGGCACCGGCGCGCCGCTGGCGAGCAGGGTCGGCGTCGCCACCGACATCGACGGCGCGCCGCTGATCCTGATCTCGATGCTGTCCGCGCACACCAGTGCGCTTGTCGCCGATCCGCGCTGCTCGCTGCTGCTTGGCGAACCCGGCAAGGGCGATCCGCTGGCGTATCCGCGCATCAGCCTGGCATGCCGGGCCGTGCGGCTGGAGCGGGGATCGGCCGACCAGGTCCGAGCCGAACGCCGCTACCTCAATCGCAATCCGAAGGCCAAGCTTTATGCCGAACTCGGCGATTTCTCGTTCTTCCGGCTCGAGCCTGGGCGCGCCAGCCTGAATGGCGGCTTCGGCAAGGCCTATCTTCTCGAGCGCGATGATTTCATCATCGGCGGCGCCCTTGTC
>NZ_RZSA01000495.1:0-4817 GCF_003998075.1 Mesorhizobium sp. M2A.F.Ca.ET.037.01.1.1
GGGGTGGCGGCAGCATCCTCCTGGTCATCCTGGTTGTGCTGGCGGGATGGTATTTCGGCTTCGACCCGTCGCAGATCCTGGGTGGCGGCGACGGCGGCTTGCTGCCGGGGGGCGGCGGCCAGATCACCGAGACACAGGACAAGGGCAACGCGCCCGCCAATGACGAGATGAAGCAGTTCGTCGCGACCGTGCTTGCCGATACCGAGGACACCTGGACCGGCATTTTCAAATCCCAGGGGTTGACCTACGAGGACCCCAGGCTGGTGCTGTTCAGCGGCCAGGTTCGCTCGGCTTGCGGCTTCGCCTCGGCGGCGGCCGGGCCGTTCTACTGCCCTGGCGATCGCAAGGTCTATCTGGACATGACCTTCTTCCAGCAGCTCGACCAGCAGTTCGGCGCTTCTGGCGAGTTCGCGCGCGCCTATGTGGTGGCGCACGAGATCGGTCATCACGTGCAGAACCTCACCGGCATCATGGGCAAGTTCAACCAGATGCGGCAGGGCATGAGCGAGGCCGACGCCAATCAGTTGTCGGTGCGCATCGAGCTTCAGGCCGATTGCTTCGCCGGTGTCTGGGCGCATTTCACCCAGCAGAAGGGCATTTTGGAGCAGGGCGACATCGAAAGCGCGTTGAACGCGGCCAAGCAGATCGGCGACGACACGCTGCAGAAAAAGATGCAGGGCTATGTCGTGCCGGAAAGCTTCAACCATGGCACTTCGCAGCAGCGGCAGACCTGGCTGGCGCGGGGCTTCAAGAGCGGCAAGCTGTCCGACTGCAACACGATGAGCGGTCCGATCTGAGGCGGCGTTTCCCCCTCTTTTCGAGTGACGATCCGTGATCGGCGCCCGCTGGCAAGTGGTGTCAGCATAAGGCATTTGCGTTCGTTCGCGGATTGTTCCGGCCGCTGACCTCGCCTATAAGGTCCGTCCCGCCCGTGCCCCAGGGCGGATGAGGAGCTTGTCACCATGATCGACCCGAAAACCGCCAAGCGGGGCCTTGCGCTCGTTTTCACGACGCTTTTGCTCGACATCATCGGCTTCGGCATCATCATGCCGGTGCTGCCGGCCTATCTGGAGGAACTGAGCGGCGTCAGCGTCAGCGAGGCCGCCATCGAGGGCGGCTGGCTGTTTTTCGTCTATGCGGCGATGCAGTTCTTCTTCGCGCCGATCATCGGCGGCCTGAGCGACCGTTTCGGGCGACGGCCGGTCCTGCTTGCCTCGGTGCTGACCTTCTCGATCGACAATCTGATCTGCGCCATCGCCTGGTCCTATCCGATGCTGTTCATCGGCCGCGTGCTCGCCGGCATTTCCGGCGCCAGCTACTCGACGACATCGGCCTTCATCGCCGACATCTCGAATGATGAGAACCGGGCTAAGAATTTCGGCCTGCTCGGCATCGCCTTCGGCGTCGGCTTCGTCATCGGCCCGGTGCTGGGCGGGGTGCTCGGCACGTTCGGGCCGCGTGTGCCGTTCTATTTCGCGGCAGCGCTTGCCTTCGTGAATTTCCTGATCGCGATGGTATTTCTGCCCGAGACGCTGGACGAAAAACACCGCCGGCCCTTCGAGTGGAAGCGCGCCAATCCGGTCGGCACGCTGTTGCAGATGCGCAATTATCCGGGCATCGGCTGGATCGGGCTGGTGTTCTTCCTGATGACGCTCGGCCATATGATGTATCCGGCGGTCTGGGCGTTCGTCTCCAACTACCGCTATGGCTGGAACCAGCAGCAGATCGGCTTCTCGCTCGGCGCCTTCGGCCTGTGCGGCGCGATCATCATGGCGACGGTGCTGCCGCGGATCATTCCGAAACTCGGCGAGTGGAAGACGGCGGCGATCGGGCTGACCATCACTGCGCTCGGCGCCTTCGGCTACGCCTTCGCGACGCAAGGCTGGATGGTCTATGCGGTGATCGTGGCCGGCTGCCTGGAGGCGCTGGCCGATCCGCCGCTGAGGAGCCTCGCCGCCGCCAAGGTGCCGCCGTCGGCGCAAGGCGAATTGCAGGGCGCGATGACCTCGATCTTCTCGATCACCTCGATCATCACACCGTTGCTCTACACGGCGATCTTTTCCTGGTTCACGAGCCCGACCGCGCCGGTCGTGTTCGGCGGCGCGCCCTATGTGCTCGGCGCGATTTTCCTGACGCTGGCGGTCATCGTCTTCGTGACGAAAGTGGCCAGGCCGACGCCGAAGGAAGTCGAGCGCATGCACACCCAGGAGGCCGTGACGAACACTGTCTAGGCGGCGTTGAGCTAGGCGCGCTCTGCCAGCGCTTCCTCGCCGCGCCGCTCGCGGATCAGGTTGACGAAGCGGCGGAAGAGGTAATGCGAATCCTGCGGGCCGGGCGAGGCCTCGGGATGATGCTGGACCGAGAAGACCGGCCGGCCCGTCAGCGCGATGCCGCAGTTCGAACCGTCGAAGAGCGAGACATGGGTTTCCTCGACGCCTTCGGGCAGCGAGTCGGCGTCGACGGCGAAACCGTGGTTCATCGAGACGATCTCGACTTTGCCGGTGGTGTGGTCCTTGACCGGATGGTTGGCGCCGTGGTGGCCCTGATGCATCTTCTCGGTCTTGCCGCCGAGCGCCAGCGCCAGCATCTGATGGCCGAGGCAGATGCCGAACACCGGAATGTCGGTCTTCAAGAGGTTCTGGATCACCGGCACGGCATATTCGCCGGTCGCTTCCGGGTCGCCGGGGCCATTGGACAGGAAGATGCCGTCCGGCTGCATTGCGAGGATCTCCTCCGCAACGGTCTTGGCCGGCACGACGGTGACCTTGGCGCCCAGGCCCGCAAGCAGGCGCAGGATGTTGCGCTTGACGCCGTAGTCGATGGCCACGACATGCATCGACGGCGCGTCCTGCTCGCCATAGCCTTCGTTCCACACCCAGGGCGTCTCGCGCCAGACCGAGGACTGGCCCGATGTGACCTCCTTGGCGAGATCGAGGCCGATCAGGCCCGACCAGGCAGCCGCCTGCCGCTTCAGGTCCTCGATGTCGAAAACGCCGTCGGGCGCATGCGCGATAACGGCATTGGGCATGCCCTTCTCGCGGATCAACACGGTCAGCGCGCGGGTGTCGATGCCGGACAGCGCGACGATGCCGCGCCGCTTCAGCCACTGGTCGAGATGGCTGGCCGCGCGATAGTTGGACGGATCGGTGACATTGGCCTTGAAGATGGCGCCGACAGCGCCGGCGCGGGCCGCCGGATGCAAGTCCTCGATGTCCTCGTCATTGGTGCCGACATTGCCGATATGCGGGAAGGTGAAGGTGACGATCTGGCCAGCGTAGGACGGATCGGTGAGGATCTCCTCGTAGCCGGTCAGCGCCGTGTTGAAGCACACCTCGGCGACGGCCGATCCGGTGGCGCCGAGACCGCGGCCCTCGATCACCGTGCCGTCGGCGAGCACCAGAAGGGCGGTCGGCTTTTCGGTGGCCCAGGGGGCGGTGGTCGTGGCCATGGCGGCACTCCTGTCAGGCGCTGCGACTGGTCAACGGGACCACTCGCGCAGCAAAGCGCGCGAAGCAGGATTTCCCAGCCTCCGCGCGTCAACTCATTGTCTCATGCAGGACCGAGTACATAGGCGAAGGCACCCGAACGGTCAATGCGGACACCGCCAGCCAGCTCTGATTTCCATTCGTCCAGCAATATCAGCGGCTTGTCGGAATTTGCGTTGCCCGTTCGGCGAAGCTATTGTCCGCCGAATTCGAAGGAGAACCACAATGCGCGAGAAAATCGCCGATTCCATGAAGAGCGCGATGAAGGCGCAGGACAAGCACCGCCTGCCGACGCTGCGGCTGATCCAGGCCGCCATCCACGACCGCGACATCGCCAATCGCGGCGCCGGCAAGCCGCCGGCTAGCGAGGAGGAGATCCTGCAGATCCTCGCCAAGATGGTGAAGCAGCGCGAGGAATCGGCCAAGGCGTTCGAGGACGGCAAGCGGCCGGAACTGGCGGCGCAGGAGCGCGGCGAGATGGAGATCATCCGCGAATTCCTGCCGACGCAGCTCGACGAGGCGGCGATCACGGCCGCGGCGCGCGAGGTGATCGCGGCGACCGGCGCCGCCAGCCAGAAGGACATGGGCAAGGTAATCGGCGCGCTGAAGCAGAAATATGCCGGCCAGATGGACTTCGCCAAGGCGAGCGCCATCATCAAGGGACTGCTGCAGTAGGGGCGGCTGCCGAGCGTTTCGCCGTTTCAGGGAACCGGCTAACCGCTATCCCCTTGTTTTTTTCGCAATTTCGGACGGAAAACCGTTACACACTTTTCCTGGAATTGCTTCAGTCCTGGCAGATCGGCACCGGCTGCGGCGGGGGCGCCGGATGGTCCTTCTTGTATTGCGCGATGATTGGCTCCAGCGTCTTCTTCGGCCAGAATTTCGGGGTGCCGATCTCCTTCAGGCAGGAGGCGTTCCAATAGACACCCGCTGCCGAGAGCGCCTGGCCGCCGGCCTTGGCGCGCGCAACGGCGGCGATGTCGCGCGATTCCGGATAGATGTAGAGCGTCGTCGGGCTGTTCTTCACCAGGGGGATGATCTGCTCGGCATCGGCTGGCGACCAGCTGGTGCAGCCATTGCTGCGGCCGCCGGCGTAATTCACCAGCTTGCCGTAGGGCACAAAGCCGTCACGGTTGGCGTAAGAGCTTTGCGGGTTCTTGCGCATGCACAAGCCCTTCAGGATGGCCGCCGGATGCCCCCCGATGACACGCTGCCTGGCGTTCGCCGCTTCCCCTTCGCCGTCGAACTGGATGAAGCTGCGCATGAAAACCGCGTTCTGCGCGCCGACGCGATAGTATCCCTTGAAGGACGTCTTGGTTTCGGCGGTCATAT
>NZ_RZSA01000496.1:0-4812 GCF_003998075.1 Mesorhizobium sp. M2A.F.Ca.ET.037.01.1.1
GTGGCGGATATTTCGAAGTAGCGGTCTCCACCGATTGGCCTGTGTCCGGAGCATAAGCGGCAACATAGACGAGCGATTTGACCTTTTCGTCATTCCCCGCCTCCGTGATGACGGCGCCGCCCCAGGAATGCGCGACCAGGACGACCGGACCTTCCGCATTTTGAATCGCCCGTTTCGTGGCGGCGACGTCATTGTCCAGAGAGTCGAGCGGATTCTGGACCGCAATGACCTTGAGACCAGCCTTTTCCAGATACGGAATGACCTTGGCCCAACTCGATCCGTCGGCAAACGCGCCATGGACCAGGACCGCAGTTTTGGCTTTCAGCTCGGCGGCCGAAGCTGACAGGCTTGTTGCTCCAACAGCGCTCAGCAGGATGCTCAACCCAATAATGCTTTCGTACATTTTCATCGCCAAATTCCTTTATTGATGGAGATCTTGATCGTTGACGCTCTCGCCAATCCGACCTTGCTTTGCATTGGTGAATCTATGCGCGACCGCGATTTTCCACCCGTAAAAAAAGGTTAAATGGCTGCCGCCGGTCGGGGCTGGACTCAAGCTGGAACCAATCCCATTTCTTTCCACGGCGGCGTTGACAGAACGGATGGTCCAACACCTATGGACCGCCTCGTGGCGGTCGCGCCTTGCCTCAGAAGGTCGATCGCCACAAACCGTGCGGGATACATCCGACAGGGCACGCCCTGTCTGCCGCCTTGCGCCGCGATGGTTCAAATTCACTTCGTTTAACCACAACTTCAAACGGCAACAGAATATGTTGTGCGCGAGCGCTTCCGGCGCCGGTAATCTCGAGGAAACAGCCCGAAAGCGGACGAGTTCCCCCGTGCAACACCAGGAGACTGTCTCATGGACGCTACTGATAATTCACGCGTGGCTTACGACCTGAAGACCCCGACCGGCTTGGGCGCCAATGCGGCAAGGGACGTCGGCGCCGCCGCGACAGTGCTGCTCGCTGACATCTTTGCGCTCTACGTCAAGACCAAGAATTTTCATTGGCATATGTCGGGTCCCCATTTCCGCGACTACCACCTTCTGCTCGACGATCAGAGCGCCGAAATCTTCGCCATGATCGATCCGCTGGCAGAGCGCGGTCGCGCTCTCGGCGCCGGCACCATCAAGTCGATCGGAGACATTTCTCGCAGGCAGCGGCTCCTGGACAACGACACGGATTTCATCCGCCCGCACGAGATGCTCGCCGAACTTCGCGAGGACAACCTGTCCCTCGTCGCGAGCATGCGCTCGACGCACGATGTCTGCGACGAATATGGCGACGTGGCCACGGCCAGCCTTCTGGAAAACTGGATCGACGAGACCGAGAAGCGCGTCTGGTTCCTGTTCGAAACACTGCGCGGCAACTGAGCTGCTGGAACGGTCCCAACCTCAGTAGATTGAGTCGATTGATGAACAAAGGAGAAGTTAACATGTCAATCAAAACTATAGTGCTCGTCCACGGGGCGTTCGCAGATGGTTCCTGTTGGGCAAAAGTCATTCCTCTCCTCACGAAACGAGGTCTCAAGGCGGTAGCTGTTCAAAACCCACTGAGTTCCCTGGCCGACGACGTGACGGCGACGCATCGCGTCATCGGAATGCAGGAAGGGCCGATCCTTCTCGTGGGCCATTCGTGGGGCGGCGCTGTCATCACGGAAGCTGGCAACCACGAGCAGGTGAAGGCGCTTGTCTATATCGCGGCAGGCGCTCCAGACACGAACCAGTCGTTTGACGAGTGGTGGAAGAAATACGAGCCGGTGGCAGGCGAAGCGATCGCCCCCTACGGAGAAGGTTACGTCGCGTTGACCGCAGAAGGTACCAGAAAGCACTTCGTACAGGATATTCCTTCCTCCGAGGCAGACATCGTCTACGCCACCCAGGGGCCGCTCGCCGTGCGCTGCTTTACCGACAAGATCAGCCATGCGGCTTGGCGTTCCAAGCCTTCATGGTACATCGTCGCCGCTAACGACAGGACCATCCCTCCCGACGTCGAACGCGATTCTGCAGCGCGGATGGATGCCCAAACGCTGGTCCTCGAAAGCTCCCATGTGCCGATGCTTTCCCAGCCAGACGCAGTAGCGGAATTCATTGCGAAGGCGGCGGCAGCTCTCTAGCTTTGAAGATCGCGGGCCGCCGCCAGATAGCGTCGGCCTTCGCTTCTACTTTCCTATGGCGAACAGAGAGCAAAGCTCGCCATCTCTTCGAGGGTAGAATGTTTGAAAAAGCTTACGAAGCCCAATGCCAGTCCGTAAAGGTATATTGCTCTGATCCTGTCCCGGAACAACGACCCCGCCAAGCTCTCCGGCAGACCGTCCACACCCTGGCAAGCAGCGGAGTTAGCTGGAAGCAATTTGAAGGTATCCGACGATGACCTTGAAGGATCTTCTGCCAAGCAAGCTGGGTTTCGGCGCGGCGCCGCTTGGAAACATGTTCCGCGATATTCCGGATCGAGAAGCGATCGCTACCGTGGAAGCTGCGTGGAATGACGGCATCCGCTATTTCGACAATGCCCCATTCTACGGTGCCGGTCTCGCCGAAATCCGCATGGGTGCGGCTTTAGCGGGCAAGCCGCGCGAGCAATATGTGATCAGCACCAAGGTGGGCCGCGTCATTCTCGATGAGATCGAGAATGTGAGCGATCGTGACCTCGGGGAGAAGGGCGACGTCTTCAAATATGGCCTGCCGAACAAGATCATCAACGATTATTCGGAGGACGGCACCCTGCGTTCGATCGAGGACAGCCTGAAGCGGCTGAAGACCGATCACATCGAAATCGCCTTCGTCCATGATGTCGCCCAGGATTTCTACGACGACGAGTGGTTGAGCGTCTTCGAGAGCGCGCGGAGAGGCGCGTTCAGGGCGCTCGACCGGCTGCGTGACCAAGGAGTGATCAAGGCTTGGGGTCTTGGCGTGAACCGGGTCGAACCCATCGAGTTGCTGCTTGCATTGGAGCAGCCTCGTCCTGATGGATTTCTCCTGGCCGGGCGTTACACCTTGCTTGATCACGACCGTGCACTTCAGCGCGTTATGCCGCAAGTTTCCGAGCGCGGTCTCGGCATCGTGGTCGGTGGCCCCTATAGTTCCGGTGCACTCGTCGGTGGTCCGAACTTTGAATATGCCCCCGCAACGCCAGCGATCCTGGACAAGGTTGCGAGGATCAAGGCGATCGCCAGTCGTCACGGCGTGAGCATGAAAGCTGCGGGCCTGCAGTTCGCCCTAGCCAATCCTGCAGTCGTGGCGGTCATCCCGGGCGCAAGCAAACCGGGGCGGATCGCCGAAGATCGTGCCGCCTTGGACGAAGTGATCCCAGAAGATTTCTGGCTGGAGATACGCAGGACCGGTCTCGTCAATCCGGCCGCGCCTCTTCCTGGAGTTGACTAATGCAGCCCGACGGCCCCCTGGTCACCCGACCAACCTGACAAACGGCCTTTGATAACTCCCGCAGTCCATCAGGATGGCGACCTTCCGCGCTGGCAATGAAGGCACTACGCTCGTTGACCAGTTTGTCGAAGCTAAGGAAGGTCAAGATCCTCTTTCGGGAAATGACCACCTTCGACCGCCGATATGCGGCGCAAAGCTGCCAATCGGAGAAGACAAATGCGGTCGCCGAGTGGCAGGATCGGCTTCTTGAATCAACTTTGGCAACGCCCGTCTGCAACAGAAGGCAGGCGCTTAATCCGCTTGACAAGATTTTACCCGGCTACTGACCGGACGGCGACAGGGCGCGCCTGTGTGGCAGCAACATGCGCGGCGAGGTCCCAGGCGCTTTTCTCGTAAAGATTCCGGCTTGCCGGATTAGGGGCACTTGCCGAGGCTCCCGACCGCTTTACCAAAATTAACCCCACGTAACGACCAACGCGAGCCTCACCAGCGTAAGAACGTCCTGACCAAATCAATCCAACTGAAATGGTGCCGCCCAGACACGTTGTTCGACTGCACAGTCAGGGTAGCGCCGGAGTGAGACGCGATTCGAAGCCTAGTCCATGAAACCAAGAGGAGTGGAGATGGAGATGATGTCTCGAAAGAATCTGATTTCACGCAGAAGTTTCTGCCTCTGTTGCGCAGCCGCCTCTGCTTCAGCAGTCACCGGCGGATGGCTCAGTCCCAGGAAAGCATATGCGGAGGCTGGCGGCCTAGTCAGCCTTGTCAAGGACAGCGCGGCGGTATCGCCAATCGTCGCGCACCAGTTGCGCGGTAGCATTAGCGTGCTGGAGGGTTCGGGCGGGAACATCGCCGTCCTCACAGGACCGGACGGCAAACTTATGGTGGACGCCGGCATCGGAGTGTCGCGGACGCATGTGGCCGAAGCTTTAGACAAGCTCTCGACCGAGCCGGTAACGCATGTGATCAACACGCATTGGCATTTCGACCATGCCGACGGCAACGCATGGCTTGGCGCGCTTGGGGCAAAGATCGCGGCCCAGGAAAACACGCGCAAATACCTCTCGCAGGTCCAGCGCGTCGAAGACTACGATTACAACTTCTTGCCGCTGCCGTCAGACGGGCTCCCATCCGACGTGTTCGCGAACGAACATGCCATGAAGCTCAACGGCGCCTCTGTAATCATGAAATATTATGGCTCTGCGCACACCGACAGCGACATATCTGTCACCTTCGCCGAAGCCGACATCATCCACGTAGGCGATACCTACTGGAACGGCCTCTACCCCTTCATTGACTATTCCACCGGCGGCAGCATCGACGGCATGATCGCGGCGTCGGACGCCAATCTGGCTGCGACGACCGACAACACGATCATCATCCCGGGCCACGGCAGGCCTGCCAGCAACCGGGTGGAGCTGCAAGAG
>NZ_RZSA01000497.1:0-4809 GCF_003998075.1 Mesorhizobium sp. M2A.F.Ca.ET.037.01.1.1
TCATAGCCCTCACCTTGCCCGCCCATGCCGACGGCGAGGTGCAGAAGCTGATCACCGCCGCAGACAAGGCGCGGCTGGATAAGTATGGTGAGACGCGCAAGGCGGCTCTGGATGAGGCAAAGGCCGGCGATCCGGCGGAGGTCAAGCAATTGGATGACTTGCTCGCCAAGCCGCTCGTCGCCTTCTCCGACACGGATCTCACCGGCGACTGGAAATGCCGCACCATCAAGGCCGGAGGCTTGAGCCCGCTGATCATCTATGGCTGGTTCAAGTGCAAGGTGACCGACGACGGCTCCGGCTGGCGGCTTGCCAAGATCAGCGGCTCGCAACGCACCACCGGCCGCTTCTTCGACGATGGCGAGAAGCGCTCGATCTATCTCGGCTCGTTCTCGGTGAACAACGACAAGGCCAAGCCCTATGGCAGCGGCCCCGAAAGCGACCAAGTCGGCTACGCCTTCCGCAACAGCGCCACCGAATGGCGCATCGAATTCCCCGCGCCCTATTACGAATCCAAGCTCGACATCATGGAATTCAAGCGCTGAGCCGGGCTTTGGCGCCTGACCGAAGACCTTCGGCTCACCAAGGATTAACCCGCCCCGCATAGCATGCGCCCGGTTTTGAGAGCGGGTGCTTGCCATGGCGGCGTCGGAATCGAGTACGCGACCGATCGTGGTCGTCACGGAAGGTGGCCCGCATATCTGGGCAATCGTCAATGCGATTGCCGATCGCGTCGGTCCTGTCAGCGTCATCCTCGAGAACCCTGAATCCAAAAAGCGGCTGCTCATGGGCCGCGCCCGGCGGCAGGGTTGGATCTCGGCCATCGGGCAGCTCGGCACGATGGTGCTTACCAGGCTCGGCAAGCGCTTCCTTGCCGGCCACGCCGAGCGGCTGATCGCCGAGGAAAAGCTCGACGCCGAACCGCGGCAAGGCCAGGCGATCATCCATGTGCCCTCAGCCAACGGGCCGGAATGCCTGAAGGAAATCGCCAGCATCGGACCGGGCGTCATCCTGCTCGCCGGCTGCAGACTGCTGTCGAAGGATACGTTGGCCAGGATGCCTTGCCCGGTGCTCAACTATCACGCCGGCATCGCGCCAAAATATCGCGGCATGAATGGCGGCTACTGGGCGCTGGCGTCCGGCGACGCGCAGAACTTCGGCACCACCGTGCATCTGGTCGATGCCGGGGTCGACACAGGCGGCGTGCTGAAGCAGGCGCGCGGCAAACCCAAGACGGGCGACACCATCGCCAGCTACCCGCTGCGTCAGGCAGCGTTTTCGCGCGATATCTGCGTCGAAGCGGTCGGCAATGTGCTGGCCGGCAGGCTGGAAACGATCGATCCTGGCCTGCCGTCCAAGCAATGGTATCACCCGACGATCTGGTTCTATCTCTGGATCGGCCTGACCAAGCGCGTCTGGTGATTGGCCGGCAACGGATTCCAGCATTCGCTTTGCGCCATCGCCAGCGTCGCTTTTGAAGGGGCGCGCGTCGTCCCATAACAAGCGGCCCAACAGCGCTTGCGGCAATGCTCCGACATATCGAGGAGTTGAGAATTCATGGCCGATCTGATCGTCGTCTATTGGCGCGACATTCCCGCCCAGGTCATCGTCAAAAAGGGCCGGCAGAACGCCAAGCGCGAACTGCCGCTGCGCTTCACCGAGGCGATCGACATGTGCGCGATGCGCACCGGCGCCGGCGGCACAGACGACTATCTGGCGGAATGGCGCAAGGCCGATCCCGTCCCGGTCGGCGACGACATCGAGGCCGAGGTCGAGAAGGCCTATCAGGAACTCGACGCGAAATATGACCGCGAGCGGCTGGTCGCTCTGGTCAAGGCTGGCGGAAAAGAAAATGTCTGAGAAGCAGCCGGCGGTTACCCAGGCCACATTGGTCAAGAAGGCAGCGCCGAAATCCGACTACAAGCCTGCCGACGTGTCGCCGCAGCGGCGCGTCCAGCGCACCTTCGCCGTGCGGCTGTGGTCGATCAGGCATTCGCGCCTGCTCGAATGGTTCTACAGCCGGTTCGCCGACGCTTTCCTGTTGTTGCATCCTCTGTGGAAGGGCATCGGCTATGGGCGCGTCGAGGCTCCGGTGAAGTTCGTCGAGAAGCGCGTCAAGGGCTTCATGTTCGACTGCCGCATGTGCGGCCAGTGCGTGCTGTCGTCGACCGGCATGTCGTGCCCGATGAACTGCCCCAAGCAGCTGCGCAACGGCCCGTGCGGCGGCGTGCGCGCCAACGGCAACTGCGAGGTCGAGCCGGACATGCCTTGCGTCTGGGTCAAGGCCTGGGAAGGCTCGCGCAACATGGTGCATGGCGACAAGATCCTGACCGTGCAGAAGCCGGTCGATCAGTCGCTGCGCGAGACCTCGGCCTGGCTGCGGGTGACCGCGCAAGCCGCCGCCGCGCGTGAAACGGCCCAGAATCCCGGAGCTTCGGCATGAACGCCCGCCAGCGCGACGAGAATCCGGCCGGCATCCACCTGCCGCTCGATCCCCTGCCCGGCCACACCTCGCGCGGCCGGCTGGAGCGCGTGCTGCGCCGCGGCGAGTTCGCGGTGACGACCGAACTCAACCCGCCCGACAGCGCCGATCCCGAAGATGTCTACAACCGCGCCAAGATCTTCGACGGCTGGGTCGACGCCATCAACGCGGTCGATGCCTCGGGCGCCAACTGCCACATGTCCTCGGTCGGCATCTGCGCGCTGCTTACCCGCATGGGCTATGCGCCGATCATGCAGATCGCCTGCCGCGACAAGAACCGCATCGCCATTCAGGGCGACGTGCTGGGCGGCGCCGCCATGGGCGTCGCCAATATGCTGTGCCTCACCGGCGACGGTGTGCAGGCCGGCGACCAGCCCGGCGCCAAGCCTGTCTTCGACCTCGATTCCATGTCGCTGCTCGAAACCATCCGCATCATGCGCGACAACGGCAAGTTCCTGTCCGGCCGCAAGCTGACGACGCCGCCGCAAGTCTTCCTCGGCTGCGCGGTCAATCCCTTCGCGCCGCCTTACGACTTCCGCCCGATCCATCTCGGCAAGAAGATCGCCGCCGGGGCGCAATTCGCGCAGACGCAGTACTGTTTCGACGTGCCGATGTTCAAAGCCTTCATGCAGAAGGCGCGCGATCTCGGCCACACCGAAAAGCTCTTCCTGCTCTGCGGCGTCGGGCCGCTCGCTTCCGCCAAGACGGCGAAATGGATCCGCTCCAACGTGCCTGGCATCCATATCCCTGACGCGGTGATCAAGCGGCTGGAAGGCGCGCAGGATCAGAAGAAAGAAGGCAAGCAGCTCTGCATCGACATCATCAACGAGGTGAAGGAAATCCCGGGCGTCGCCGGCATCCATGTGATGGCCTACCGCCAGGAGGAATATGTCGCCGAGATCGTCGATGAATCCGGCGTGCTGAAAGGCCGCCAGCCCTGGAAGCGCGAGATCCGCCGCGATGACCAGCTGGTCGCCGAGCGGCTCGACCACATACTGCACGACGAGATTACCGAAACCCAGGTCGACATGGTGAAGACCGCGCACTGATGTATGTCGCCCAAAAGTGGGAACCGGTTTTGGGGCAACGACATACGTCAACTTAGAGTCTAGAGCGCGGCCGGCACGCATTCACTTGAACCAAATCAGATAACGATATAAAGAACTCTTTATATCCCGACGGAGAGATCGCATGACCCGCACCATCGTCGCCTCGGCGACCCGAGAAATCGTCATCGGCTTCGATCAGCCCTTCTGCGTGATCGGCGAACGCATCAACCCGACCGGCCGCAAGAAGCTCGCCGCCGAGATGGTGGCCGGCAACTTCGAGACCGTCATCAAGGACGCGCTGGAGCAGGCCGCCTGCGGCGCCACAATGCTCGACGTCAATGCCGGCGTCACCGCCGTCGACCCCAACGCCACCGAGCCGGCGCTTCTGGTGCAGACGCTCGAGATCGTGCAGGGCCTGGTCGATCTGCCGCTGTCGATCGACTCCTCGGTCACCGCAGCGATCGAGGCCGCGCTGAAGGTCGCCAAGGGCCGCCCGCTGGTCAACTCCGTCACCGGCGAGGAAGAAAAGCTCGAGGCCATCCTGCCGCTGGTCAAGAAATACAACGTCCCGGTCGTCGCCATCTCCAATGACGAGACCGGCATCTCGATGGACCCGGATGTCCGCTTCGCCGTCGCCAAGAAGATCGTCGAGCGCTGCGCCGACCACGGCATTCCTTCGCATGACGTCGTCGTCGACCCGCTGGTGATGCCGATCGGGGCGCTGGGCGATGCCGGACGCCAGGTGTTCGCGCTGCTCCGGCGGCTCCGCGAAGAGCTCAAGGTCAACACCACCTGCGGCCTCTCCAACATCTCCTTCGGCCTGCCGCACCGCCACGGCATCAACGCCGCCTTCATCCCGATGGTGATCGGGGCCGGCATGACCTCGGCGATCATGAACCCGGTCCGTCCGCAGGAAATGGAAGCCGTGCGCGGCGCCAATGTGCTCAACGGCACCGACGAGAACTGCACCAACTGGATCCGCACCTACAAGGACTACAAGCCGGCCGAAGGCGGCCACGCCGTTGCCGCTCCGGTCGCGGTCACCGCCCCCGGTGAAGGCGCTGCCGCCGGCGGCCGCCGCCGCGGCGGCCGCGAAGCCCGCATGGCCAGGGGATAAGCGCGCAATCGTGGGCCGCACCGCAAACAACGCTGGTCCGATCGCATCGCGGATGCGTTCGGACAGCTCTGCTTTGCGTTCAGGCCATACCCACTATGGCGTCGAACAACGCCATGCCCGCCCACGACCCGAAGATGCCCGTGACGCCGCCGACGATGAAATCA
>NZ_RZSA01000498.1:0-4800 GCF_003998075.1 Mesorhizobium sp. M2A.F.Ca.ET.037.01.1.1
ATCCATCATGTTGGCGTCCGAGTAGCGGCACTTGACGCCGAAATCCTTTTCGATGCCGGCCCGCTCCTGCTCGATCGCCGCGGCATCGCCCAGGCCGTTGATGGTGACGTTGGCGCCCTCGGCGGCGAAGGCCCGGGCGATTGCCAGGCCGATGCCGCTGGTCGAGCCGGTGACGAGCGCATTCTTCGAAGACAGGGAACCCATGGGAGATCTCGCGACAGGAGGGAAGGGAACTACAAGGGCACATAGTTTGTGCGCCGCAGGATGACAATGCCATGACCATATGTCGTAGCGATTACAATGTTGTGATGCTGTCCGATGCCCGCCAAGCTGGCGCTCGATGCGGGTGACATGGCACTGTCATGGTGCCGTGCAACATATCCTGCCGCGCGTCCAGCGCGTGTCGTTCCTGAACCGATGGGTGAATAGCTTGGAAATCGACGATGTCGTGAAGCGCGCCTACGCGATGCCCCTCACCAACCCTTCCTTCCCGCCCGGACCCTACCGTTTCTTCGACCGCGAATACATCATCATCACCTACCGCACCACGCGTGAGGCGTTGGAGGCGGTCGTGCCCGCGCCGCTCGAGATTGACGAGCCGCTGGTCAAATACGAGTTCATCCGCATGCCGGACTCGACCGGCTTCGGCGACTACACCGAGACCGGCCAGGTCATCCCGGTGCGCTATAAGGGCCAACATGGCGGCTATGTGCATTCCATGTATCTCGACGACGACGCGCCGATCGCCGGCGGCCGCGAGCTCTGGGGCTTCCCCAAGAAGCTCGCCAGCCCCAAGATCGTGCATGAGGGCGAGGTGGTGGTCCGCACGCTGCATTATGGCAGCGTTCTGTGCGCCACCGGCACCATGGGCTACAAGCATCGCGAGGCCGACCACGACCAGGTGCTGGCAGCGCTCGCCGCGCCCAATTTCCTGATCAAGATCATTCCGCATGTCGACGGCAGCCCGCGCATCTGCGAGCTGGTGCGTTACTATCTCACCGACGTCACACTGAAGGAGGCCTGGACGGCGCCCGCCGCGCTCGACCTGCGCCCCCATGTCATGGCCGATGTGGCCAAGCTGCCTGTGCTCGACATCGTTTCGGCCGTGCACTTCACGGCCGATCTGACGCTCGGCCTCGGCGAAGTCGTGCATGATTATCTCGCCGACCACGGCCGATCGACTGCCGGCGTGAAGGCGCTGGAGAAAGCCGGTGCTTGAGCGCAACCGCAACAGGGCGGCCGCCGCCACCATCGCTGAAATCACCGCGCAATACGACCGCATCGCCCTGGTCTTCCAGGGCGGCGGCGCGCTCGGCGCCTATCAGGCCGGCGTCTATCAGGCGCTAGCCGACGCCGGCTGCGAGCCGACCTGGCTGTCCGGCGTCTCGATCGGTGCCATCAATGCCTCGATCATCGCCGGCAACGAGCCGAGCCGCCGCCTGCAGCGGCTGGAGCAGTTCTGGCAGACCGTCTCGGGCCGCAAGATCTGGGCCTATACGCCGGAAGGCGACATCTATCGCGATATCCGCAACCAGACCTCGTCATTCATGACCATGGCCATGGGCCAGCCGGGCTTCTTCAAGCCGCGCAGCCCCAACCCCTGGTTCCAGCTGGCCGGGGCAGACGGCGCCACCAGCTTCTACGACACCGCCGAGCTCAAGGACACGCTGGAAAGCCTGATCGATTTCGACGTGCTGAACGACGGCAGGAAGCGGTTGAGCGTCGGTGCGGTCAATGTCCGGACCGGCAATTTCGTTTATTTCGACACCGACAAGGTGCGCATCGGGCCGGAGCACATCATGGCGAGCGGCGCGCTGCCGCCGGCCTTTCCCTCGATCCGCATCGAGGGCGAGTATTACTGGGACGGCGGCATCGTCTCCAACACGCCGCTGCAATATCTGCTCGACCAGGAGGAGGACCGCTCCTCGCTGGTTTTCCAGGTCGATCTGTTCAGCGCCCGCGGCGTGCTGCCGCGCGGCATGGCCGACGTCCTGTCGCGCCACAAGGACATCATGTATTCCAGCCGCACGCGCCAGAACACCGACAATTTCCAGCGCATCCACGCGCTCAAGATGAAGCTGCTTGACGCGCTGAAGCGCGTGCCGCCGGAGCAGTTGAAGGACGGCGAGAGGGAATTGATCGCCGATTATTCCGACGCCGGCGTGGTCAACATCGTCCACCTGATCTACCAGCACAAAGGCTATGAAGGCCACGCCAAGGACTATGAGTTCTCCGGCACCTCGATGCGCGAGCACTGGGAGATGGGCCTGGAAGACACCGAGCGCACGCTGCGCCACAAGAAGTGGCTGATGCTGCCCGACAATGCCGAAGGCGTCACCATCCACGACCTGCATCGCGAAGACCCGACCTGATCAGCCCTGCGCTGCGGCTTTCAGCGGCATCGTATCTGTTGGCCGCGAGAACCCAGTCGTTCGATCGAGCGGATCGGCCCTACGAGACTGTCGAAACTCTGCCTCGCGTCGTCATCCACGGGCGGAGCAGCCGCGAAGCGGCGTCGCGAAGACCCGAGGATCCATTCCGTGGCTTGGCGCGAAGGGTAAAGACGGCGCAGAACAAAGATCTTTCTGACCGCCGTGACGCTCATAGGTAACGGAATGGATTCTATGGTCTGCGCCGCGTCGCTTCGCTCCTTGCTCCGCCATGGAATGACGACATGAGGGGCGCCTCGGCTATCTCCGAGCGCTATTTCGACGCAGCAAATACATCCCTCGCGACTCGTGTCCCGAACATGGGTTTTGCCCAAACAAAAAAGGCAGCGCCGGCGACCGGCGCTGCCTTTTTGAACTCTTTGCGCTAGACTCAGAAAACGTGGCGGAAGATCACGAACAGCACGAAGGCGAGCGCGATCGAGCAGGGCAGCGTGAGCACCCAGGCCAGCAGAAGATTGCGCACGGTCGACCACTGCAGGCCGGAGCCGTTGGCCGCCATCGTGCCGGCGACGCCGGACGACAGCACATGGGTGGTCGACACCGGCAGGCCGAGACGGTCGGCCATGCCGATGGTGACCATCGCGACCAGCTCGGCGGCGGCGCCCTGGCCATAGGTCAGGTGGCTCTTGCCGATCTTCTCGCCGACGGTGACGACGATGCGCTTCCAGCCGACCATGGTGCCGAGCCCAAGCGCCAGCGCCACGGCGATCTTCACCCACAGCGGGATGAACTTCGTCGCGTTGTCGACCGCCTTGTGATAGTCGGTGACCGCCTTCAGGTCGGCGTCCTGCATAGGCAGCAGCTTCTTCTTGTCAATCAGCTTCAGCGCCTCGCCGATCAGGTAGATGTCGTTGCGCGCGTTGCTGACCAGGTCGGTCGGAACGTTGTCCACGGTGGCGTAGGGCTGCAGCCCGGCGGTCGTGCTGTGGATGTAGGTCTGCAGTGCGAGCGTCGTCTGGTCGTTCCACGACTTGCTGCGCACAGCTTCCTGCACGGCGGCCTTTGCGGCATTGGCATCCGCGACGGTGACCCCCGGCTTGACATATTTGCCCAGCGCCTGCTCGACGGCGACGGACGCCGACTTATAGGCGTCGAGATAGTTGATGTCGGGCGTGCGGTTGAGCGCATAGGCGGTCGGCACCACGCCGATCAGGATCAGCATGATCAGGCCCATGCCCTTCTGGCCGTCATTGGAGCCATGCGCGAAGCTGACGCCGGTGCAGGTGAAGATCAGCAGCGCGCGGATCCACCATGGCGGCGGCGTTTTGCCCTTCGGCGCTTCGTAGAGGGCAGGATTACGCACCAGGAGCTTCATCGCATAGAGCAGCACCGCGGCGGCGAAGAACCCAACGATCGGCGAGACCAGCAGGGTGGTGCCGACATTGGTCGCCTGCCCCCAATCGACGCCGCTGGTGGCGCTTCCTGCCGGAGCCATGAACTGGTTGGCGAGGCCGACGCCGATGATCGAACCGACCATGGTGTGCGAGCTCGAAGCCGGCAGGCCGAGGAACCACGTGCCCAGGTTCCACAGGATGGCGGCGACCAGAAGGGCGAACACCATAGCGAAGCCGGATGACGAGCCGACCTGCAGGATGAGCTCGACCGGCAGCAGCGACAGGATGCCGAACGCCACGGCGCCGCTCGAGGTCAAGACGCCGAGGAAGTTGAAGACGCCGGACCACATGACGGCGAATTCGGCCGGCAGCGACCGCGTGTAGATGACGGTGGCGACGGCGTTGGCGGTGTCGTGGAAGCCGTTGACGAATTCGAAGCCCAGCGCAATCAGAAGCGCTATGCCGAGCAGGATCCACGGTACCGTCTTGGCGATCGCCAGATCCTGGCTGAGCGCGTAGCCGACATAGATGATGCCGACGAGCACCAGCACGCCGAAAGCCGGCAGAAACCATTTCGCCCCGCCCGATTGCTCCAAGGGATGATCCGGTCTCGGGATCCCCGCCTCACTTGAAACTACGTCCACCATTGTCCCACTCCATTTGCATTGCAGCAAAGAACCGGGAAGGACGCTATGTCCCTAGGATGAAGCTGGTGTGACGCCTTGGCCGGCAGGCCACCTATCCGGCTATCTTCAGGAGCGAGGCCACCAGAAGCTTATGCTCGTCTTCGGAAAGCACATCGGAATCGAAAAGGTTCATGCTGCGCATCCCCTCGATGGCGAGAAAGCAGACCAGCAGCGAGCCGAGATCGCTGGTCTCTTCCTTCAACCGTTCGAGCAGTTGGTGCTTGAAGGCCTTTATCGGCGCCAGGAAATCGGGATCTTCGGCGATCGCCGAGAAAATCCAGGAGGCCGAGGGTTTCGGTCGCTCGCAGTCGTCGGCCGACAGCTTGATAT
>NZ_RZSA01000499.1:0-4791 GCF_003998075.1 Mesorhizobium sp. M2A.F.Ca.ET.037.01.1.1
CTGCAGGACCTCTATGACGCCGCCCGTCTCGTCGAGGGGCTGGACAACATCCATTTCTTCCAGCGCACCTTGGTGCCGCGCGATATTCCCGACCCGCTCGATATGGATTTCAACACGCTCTATGCCTGCGTGATGGGGACATCGAAGCATGTCGGCACCTCGTTCACCGTGCGCGAGAACGTCAAGCCGGCGCTGGAGATGCTCTATACGATCGCCGGCGGCGAAGAAAATTTCCGGGCGCGACCTTTCGTGTCGAACTCGAACTGCTTCGTCGTGCCGCCGATGAAGTTCGCCGAGGACGCCTGCGGCGTGCTCGAAGCCTGCGTCGAGGGCGGTATTCCGATCCTTCTTCTTTCGGCCGGTCAGGCCGGCGCCACAGCGCCCGCCGCGATTGCCGGCGCCGTGGTCCAGGCAGTGGCGGAAGTGCTGATGGGCCTGGTCTATGTCAACGCAATCAAGCCTGGGCATCCGGCGATTTTCGGCACATGGCCGTTCGTCTCCGACCTCAGGACAGGCGCCATGTCCGGCGGCTCGGCCGAGCAGGCGGTGCTGACCGCGGCCTGCGCGCAGATGGCGCAATATTACGACCTGCCCGGCGGCTCGGCCGCCGGCATGTCGGACTCCAAGCTGCCCGACATACAGGCCGGTTACGAGAAGGGCATCACCAATGTGATGGCGGGGCTGTCCGGCCTCAACCTGGTCTATGAGTCGGCCGGCATGCATGCCTCACTGCTCGGCTTCTGCCTCGAAAGCCTGATCATCGACAACGACATGCTGGGACATTGCCTGCGCTGCGTGCGCGGCATCGAGGTGACCGACGATGCGCTGTCGATCGACACCATCGCCGAGGTCTGCCTCAAAGGCCCCGGGCACTATCTCGGCAACGATCAGACATTGAAGCTGATGCAGACCGAGTATTTCTATCCCGCCGTCGGCGACCGTTTCTCGCCCAAGGAATGGAACGAAAAGGGCCGGCCCGACATCCTGTCGCGGGCGATCGCGGAGAAGAAGCGCGTGCTTGCGGAGCGTTTCCCGCGCCATGTCTCGCGCCTGCTCGACGACAAATTGCGCGCCCGCTTCGGCGAGATGATCAAGCTGCCGCGCAGCGGCATGGGCGGCTAGGACACGTTGATATTTAGGTGAGGCCGGCCTGACCGGAATCTCAACGCGTCCTACCCAAATCACTCCGCGCTGAGTCCATAGCGCTCAACCACTTCTGGATTGATCAGCTTGGCGTGCAGCGTCATCAGCACGATCTGAGCGTCGAAACTGTCGCCGGCCTCCAGCGCCGCCTCGATGCGGCGCTCGACCGCCAAGGTCGGCTCCCGGCCGTTGGCCTGCTCGAACACGTCCGGCCCGGCGACGCAATAGCCGCAAAGCTGCGCCACCGAGCTATACGCGTCGGCCGGCGGCTCGTCCGGCCAGCGGTCGTTCATCAGATTGACGATGGTGAGTTTCACGCCTTCGGGAACCAGGGCCGGATGCAGGTCGGCCTTGCGCAACGCCTCATCCAGCTGCCGCAGGTCGCCCGAGCGGCCGAACATGCCGAGGAAGCCCAGGGAAGAACGCCGTCTTGCCACGATAATCTCCCCCCTTCGCGGCCTGCCGAGATCAACCTTATCTGTGTGCTGGGCGTGGCCGAAACAAGGGCACGAAAAAGGACGACTCGCCGGAGGCGAGCCGTCCTCATGATTTAGTCGACAATCAGTGATTGTCGCGCGGCACGCCGCTGGTGTGGGCGACGTCCTGGTACTTTACCGCCGGCTTGAGCACCATGCCGGCCGAGAACTGGTCGACCATGCCGCGCTGGATCTCCTGCCAGGGCGTCTGGTGCTTGGGATAGTGATAGCCGCCATTGGCCTGCAGCGCGGCGCGCCGCTTGGCGATCTCCTCGTCGCTGACGAGAATGTTGGCCGTGCCCTTCTTCAGGTCGATGCGGACGCGGTCGCCGGTCTTGAGCAGGGCGAGGCCGCCGCCGATCGCGGCTTCCGGTGAGGCGTTGAGGATCGACGGCGAACCGGACGTGCCGGACTGGCGGCCGTCACCGATACAGGCCAGTGAATGGATGCCCTTCTTGATCAGGTAGGCTGGCGGCTGCATGTTGACCACCTCGGCGCCGCCCGGATAGCCGACCGGACCGGCGCCGCGCATGAACAGGATCGTGTGCTCGTCGATGCCCTGCGCCGGATCGTCGATGCGGGCGTGGTAGTCCTCCGGCCCGTCGAAGACCATGGCGTTGCCCTCGAAAGCCTCCGGATCGTTGGGATTGGAGAGATAACGCTCACGGAACTCGGGCGAGATGCCGCTCGTCTTCATGATGGCGGAATCGAACAGATTGCCCTTGAGATTGATGAAGCCGGCATTGGCCTTGAGCGGCTGGTCGGCGCTGCGGATGACCTCGTGGTTCTCGTTGACGGCATCCCGGCAATTGTCGCCCATCGACTTGCCGTTGGCGGTGATCGCATCGGGATGCGGCAGGAGCCCCGCCTTCATCAATTCGGCGACGACCGCCGGCACGCCGCCGGCATGGTGATAGTCTTCGCCAAGATATTCGCCGGTCGGCTGCAGGTTGACGAGGAGCGGCACGTTGAGGCCGATCTTCTGCCAGTCGTCATTGTCGAGCGGCACGCCGAGATGGCGGGCGATCGCGTTGAGGTGGATCGGCGCATTGGTGGAGCCGCCGATGGCCGAGTTGACGACAATGGCGTTTTCGAAGGCCTGGCGCGTCATGATGTCGGAGGGCTTCAGGTCCTCATGCACCATGTCGACGATGCGCTTGCCGGTCTCGTAGGCGATCTGGCCGCGCTCGCGATAGGGCGCCGGAATGGCGGCCGAACCGGGGAGCTGCATGCCGAGCGCCTCGGCCAGCGAGTTCATGGTGGTGGCGGTGCCCATGGTGTTGCAATAGCCGGTCGACGGCGCCGAGGAGGCGACGATGTCCATGAACTCGTCATAGTTGATCTCGCCGGCAGACAGGCGCTGGCGTGACTCCCAGACGATGGTGCCGGAGCCGGTGCGCTTGCCCTTGTGCCAGCCATTGAGCATCGGACCGACCGACAGCGCTATCGCCGGAATGTTGACGGTGGCCGCCGCCATCAGCAACGCCGGCGTGGTCTTGTCGCAGCCGATGGTGAGCACGACGCCGTCGAGGGGATAGCCGTAAAGAACCTCGACGAGGCTGAGATAGGCAAGGTTGCGGTCGAGCGCGGCGGTCGGGCGCTTGCCGGTCTCCTGGATCGGATGGCACGGGAACTCGAAGGGGATGCCGCCCATCGAGACGATGCCTTCACGCACGCGCTTGGCAAGCTCGAGGTGGTGGCGGTTGCAGGGCGAAAGATCAGAACCGGTCTGCGCGATGCCGATCAGCGGCTTGCCCGACATCAGCTCGGCGCGGGTCAGGCCATAGTTCAGATAACGCTCGAGATAGAGCGCCGTCATGCCTGGATTGTCGGGGTTGTCGAACCACTCCTGCGAGCGAAATTTCTTCTTCCTGGTGGGGGCGCCTGCCATGGTGGTCTCCGTATTTGTATGACAAATCGATAGGACAACGCGCGAGCGCAAGCAAGAGGTAGACGCAGCCGGGACCCGGACTTTGGTGCGATAGACTTGTTACGGGCCGCGCGCTACGACCAATCGATAACAGCAATCCGGGAGGGGTTTGATGGCTTTGGTGATCGAAGGCGAGGAGCGGATCGCCGCACCCGTCAAAAAAGTGTGGGAAGCCCTCAACGACCCGGAGATCCTGAAAGAAGCCATTCCGGGCTGCCAGAGCCTCGAGAAGAATTCGGACACCGAGATGGCGGCGACCGTGGTGCTGAAGATCGGGCCGATCAAGGCGACCTTCAACGGCGAAGTGACGCTGAAGAACCTCAAGCCACCGCATTCCTACACCATCCAGGGCGAAGGCAAGGGCGGCATTGCCGGTTTCGCCAAGGGCGGCGCCGACGTGACGCTGACCGAGGACGGGCCGGATGCGACGGTGCTCAAATACGCCGCCAAGGCCGAGGTCGGCGGCAAGATCGCGCAGCTCGGCAGCCGGCTGATCCAGTCGACATCGAAGAAGCTCGCGGGGCAGTTCTTCTCGACGTTTGGCGAGAAGGTCGGCGCCTGACCCCTGCCCTGGAGGGCTACTCGAACACGATGCTCGGCACGGCGGCTTCGGCCGCGCCGCGCTCTTCCTGGACCCGATCCCAGACCTTCGAGGCGATGTCGCGATAAATCTTCGCCTCGGCGCCCTCGGGCTTGGAGGCGACCACCGGCGCGCCGGCGTCCGAGCTTTCGCGGATGCCCATTTCCAGAGGCACCTCGCCGAGGAAGGTGACGCCGAGGCGCTCGGCCTCGCGGCGCGCCCCGCCATGGCCGAAAATGTCGTAGCGCTTGCCGGTGTCGGGTGCGAGGAAGTAGCTCATGTTCTCGACGATGCCGAGCAGCGGCACGTCGACCTTCTTGAACATGTTGAGGCCCTTGCGCGCGTCGATCAGCGCCAGGTCCTGCGGAGTGGAGACGATGACGGCGCCGGCAAGCGGCACCTGCTGCGCCATGGTGAGCTGGGCGTCGCCGGTGCCGGGCGGCATGTCGACCACCAGCACGTCGAGCGGACCCCATTCGACCTCGCGCAGCATCTGCGTCAGCGCCGACATCACCATCGGGCCGC
This sequence comes from Mesorhizobium sp. M2A.F.Ca.ET.037.01.1.1, assembly GCF_003998075.1. Classification (NCBI taxonomy): domain Bacteria; kingdom Pseudomonadati; phylum Pseudomonadota; class Alphaproteobacteria; order Hyphomicrobiales; family Phyllobacteriaceae; genus Mesorhizobium; species Mesorhizobium sp. M2A.F.Ca.ET.037.01.1.1. Next base: position 4,655 of record NZ_RZSA01000499.1, read on the forward strand.
GCCAGATCATCGGCGTCTCCTCATCGACGAGGAAGCCCATCGACATGACCTTCAGCCCATAATTCTGCATCGGCTTCAGGATCTTGCCGTCGACCGTCTGCGGCCGGCCATGGATGTTGAGCAGCCTGGGCATAGAC
>NZ_RZSA01000049.1:0-13191 GCF_003998075.1 Mesorhizobium sp. M2A.F.Ca.ET.037.01.1.1
TTCTTCGGCTTCGCCGCGGCGATTGCGGCCATTGCTGCATTGACGTTCCTGTCGGGCGCGATCGTGGCGGTCTTGATGCGCGAGACGCATGCCGCCGCGCGGTCCCCGTAAGGCGATGGTTAACGCGGGCCCCGAACAAGGTTTCCGTTTACGATATCGTAAGCTTGTTGCTGCGGGGCATTCGTCGGTCCGCTACAATCGCGGCAGTTGAATTTTCCTCGAGATCGCGCATGAGCAGCCCCAACCGCATGCCGTGGGTGGACACGGCAAAAGGCCTTTCCATCATCCTGGTGGTGATGATGTATTCGGCCTACAACACCGGCGAATACACCGGCGGCGTCGGCTTCCTGCATTATGTCATCGGCTTCGCGACGCCCTTCCGCATGCCGGAATTCTTCCTGATCTCGGGCCTGTTCCTGTCGCAGGTGATCGACCGGCCGTGGCGGCGTTATGTCGACCGCCGCGTCGTCCACTATCTCTATTTCTACGTGCTGTGGGCGCTCATCTCGATCGGACTGAAGATCGGCATCTTCAGCCGCGACCCCGCCGGCATGCTGCACGACCTCGCAATGGCCGTCGTCCAGCCCTATGGCGTCTTGTGGTTCATCTACATGCTGGCGGTTTTCGGCATCGTCATCCGCGTTCTGCGCGAATTCAAAGTGCCGCATTGGATCGTCATCTTGGCTGCCGCCGCGCTGCAGATGTGGGCGCCGAAGCCCGACAGCTACGCGCTCGAGCAGTTCGCGGCCTACTTCGTGTTCTTCTATCTCGGCTTCGTGCTCGCGCCGCTGATCTTCCGGCTGGTCGAATGGACGCAGACGCGGCCGGCGGTCGCCGTCGCGGGCCTGCTTGCCTGGGCGCTCGTCAACGGGCTGCTCGTCTATTCGCCGGGCTACGCCATGCAGCCGGTCGGCATGCAGATGGGCCTGGCGGCCTGGCCGCCGCTGCATCTGGCGCTTGCCGTGGCCGGCGCGGTGGCGCTGTGCGTGGCCGGCGGCTTCCTGTCGAAATTCGCTTCCATGGAGTGGCTGCGCTGGCTCGGCGAGCATTCGCTGGTCGTCTATGTCGCCTTCACCATTCCGATGTCGATCTTCCGCGGTGTCATGCTGGCGAGCGGCCTTCTGACCGACACCGGCATGCTGAGCCTAGCTGTGCTGCTTGTCTCGGTCATCAGCCCGGTGGTGCTCTATTTCATCGTCAAGCGCATCGGCTTCGGCGCCTTCCTGTTCGAGCGGCCGGCCTGGGCGCATGTCGACGGGCCGAACGCCGCGAAAGCCTCCAGCAAGCCCATGACGCGGCCGGCGCGCGAAGCGGCCTGACCGCGCCGCCCTTTCGCCAGCCCGTTACTTGGCGCCGTGTCCCGGACGCTTCGCGGCCTTGATCTTGCCGCTGCTGCCGCCGCCACAGAAGAAGCAGCCGCCGCCGTCCGATTCCAGCCCCGACACGCCGGAGGGCATCGCCAGCTCCTGCAGCACGTCGCCCGTGTCGGGATCGACGCGCACCAGGTCGCCCTCCTCGCCCTCCCAGGTGGCGTGCCAGAGCTCGCCGTCTACCCAGGTGACGCCGGTGACGACGCGCTTGGATTCGATCGTGCGGATCACTCTGCCTGTTTCAGGATCGATCTGATGGATCTTATGCGCCCGGTATTCGCCGACCCAGAGCGAACCCTCGGCCCAGGCCATGCCTGAATCGCCGCCATTGCCGGGGGCAGGAATGGTGGCGACGACCTTGCCGATCTTCGGGTCGACCTTGTGGATGCGATCCTCGGCAATCTGGTAGAGATACTCACCATCGAAGGCAGTCCCGGCATGCGAGGCGACATCGATCGTACGCACGATCTTGCCGCTGTCGGGATCGAGCGCGTTCAGCTTGTCGCCACTGGCGAACCAGATATTTTGGCCGTCATAGGTGACGCCATTGACGCGCTCGACGCCGGGGAACGGTCCGTATTCGCGCAGGATCTCGGCAGCGGCTCGTTTCATTTTCAGCCTCCATTCGAACAATGGCCGCAGACTAGTCGGTCGGCAGCGGCCCCGGGAGTAACAACACAGTCGGGAATCCGGTCACCGGCGGCATCATCCAGCGGCGCGCCCGGCCGCGGCCGACCGGCTGCACCTTATTCTGCGTCGACAGTTCTTCCAGCGCTCGCTGCACGGTGCGCGCGCTGGCGCCAAGCGCGATCGCCAGCGCGGAGCTCGACCAGGCCTCGCCATCGGTCAGGAAGGCAAGCACCGCGCCGTGTTCCTCCTCGACAGGCGGCGCCAGCACGACGACGTCGGCGGCATTGAGGGGCGTCAGCGCAAACCCGGCGGCGGTCGCATTGATCTCGGCCAAGCCGGCGAGCTCCGCGCGCAGCCGCCCCATCTCGACTCTCAGCCGCGCGCGATGAGATTCATCCGCGTGCCTTGCCCGAAAGGCGCGTCTCAACAGCAACTCACGCGAGGCATCCGCCGGCCATGCCTCGGCAAGCGTGCGCGCCAGCGCGAACAACACCGGCCGTGTCGCCAGCGAGACGACCGCATCGGCCTCGCGCACCACGTTGCGGCAGGCATCGATGACCAGCGCGCCCGAGGTCAGCAGCGTCTCGACCTCGTCGAGCAGCAGATCTTTCTCTGTGCCGCGCGCGATCAGCCTGCCGACCGGCGTGTTCAAGACCAGGGATGCCGCTTCGACTTCGGCCTTCAAGGCCGGGATGTTGGCTTCGTAGGCGGCCAGCGATGCCCGGCCGAACGCCGAGCGCGCGGCCTTCGTCCTCAGGCGCCGGACCGCGACGCCGGCCGCGGCCAGTTCATGCGCGACGCGCGCAACCGGCGGCAGCGGCGCCGGATCGAAATCCGAAAGCAGCCGCTCGGCCTCGTCGAGCCGGCCGATCAGGATGAGGCGGCGCGCCTCGAGGCTGCCGGCATAGGCAGCGTTCAGCCGGTCGCCATGCGCGGCAAGCGTGGCGCGCGCGGATCGCAGGGCCTTCTCCGGCCAGCCGAGGTCGCGTGAGACCAGGGCAATCTCGGCCTCGGCGACGACGCAGCGCGCCCGGGCGACGGTCTCCCTCGAACTGAAGGCCCTCGCCGCGTCCTTCAGCAGCGCCTTTGCCTTGGCGAAATCGCCGAGCTGCGCCATCGCGATGCCGCGCAGCGCCAGCGCCGGCGCGTCGTCGCGCAGCGCGACGCGCTTCAAGGCGCCGAGCGGATCGCCCGCGGCGAGCGCGCGCCCGGCGGCGTTGATCAGCGAGTCCATGCCGCCGCCTCAGGGCCCGCCGGATCAAATCGCGTCACACTTGTAACTCTCACCATCGAACCATGCGGCCTATGTCTGTCCCTGTCACCCCCAACCAAACCCAAGAACGGGACAAGAGCAATGACCCAACACATGAAGACACCGCCGGTCGTTTCGCAGGAAGCGTGGGAAGGCGCCTATGAAGAAATGCTGGTCAAGGAAAAGGCGATGACCCGCGCCCGCGACGCATTGGCCGCCGAACGCCGCCGCATGCCGTGGATGGAAGTGACCAAGGATTATGTGTTCGACGGCCCGAACGGCAAGGCGAGCCTGCTCGACCTCTTCGAAGGCCGCCGCCAGCTCGTGATCTACCGCGCCTTCTTCGAGCCGGGTGTCTTTGGCTGGCCCGAACACGCCTGTCGCGGCTGCTCGCTCGGCGCCGACATGGTCGGCAACCTCGCCCATCTCAACGCCCGCGACACCACGCTTGCCTATGCCTCGCGCGCGCCGCAGGCCGACATCCAGCGGTTGAAGCAACAGATGGACTGGAAAATGCCCTGGTACACCATCACCGACAGCTGGGATAAGGATTTCGGCGTCGACCAATGGCACGGCCACAACGTCTTCATCCATGACGGCAAGCGCATCTTCCGCACCTATTTCGTCAACAACCGCGGCGACGAAGCCTTCGGCACCGTGTGGAGCTATCTCGACGTCACGCCGCTCGGCCGTCAGGAGGTGTGGGAGGATTCGCCCGAGGGCTATCCGCAGACCCAGACCTATAAATGGTGGAACTGGCACGACAATTACGAAGCAGGCGCCGCCCCAGACCAGAGATGGGTCGAGGTCTCGGATGCCGGTGAAGCGGCGTTCCGCAACAAGAGCGCCTGAGCGCGAAGCGACTCCGGCGGCGGCCACACGTCGCCGGAGCCGATCTCGCCAAGCCTTGTCTCTCTGACCCCTGCAAACCTGACCGCTTCAGAAGGTGGATATTATGAGCATCGACAACCCCGCCCCTCGCCTGAGCGGCTTCGGCCTCGCCGACTGGCTCTGCCTCGCCGCGGCGCCAACCTTCGCCATGATGGCGCTGCTGACGGCTGCCTATGGCGACCACGACACGATGTGCATGTCGGCCGCCTCGGTGCTGAGCGGTATGGCGCCGATGTATCTGTTGATGGCGGGCTTCCATCTGACGCCTTGGCTGCGGCTGATGGCGAGGCGCACCAATGGGATTTGACGCAAGCGCTCAGCGTTCCCGTTACGTTGCGTTTAGCTCTGCCATGTAGATAATTCGGATGCGGAGGCGGCGTCTGAATGCTGGATAACTATGAGGCGGACGAATTCGGCGTGATCCACCAGATCGACTTCACGCCGATCAAGTACGACAAGAAATACATCTCGTACTACGAGGACTTGAGCGACCGGACCATCAAGCTCGGCTATCAGCGGCTTGGCTGGGTGCTGGGGATCACCGGCGAAATTCCGCGCTCGGTGCTCGAAATCGGATACGGCACCGGCACATTCATCGAAGCCGCGAAGATAACAGGCGTCGCCGATTGCGCCGGCTGCGACATCGCCGAGTTTCCGCTGCCCCAAGGTGTCCGCTTTGTCGATTGGGAGGAGGCGCTCGCCGGCTCGTGGGATCTCGTCGCCATGTTCGACGTGCTCGAGCACATCCCTGATCTCAGTTTCCTAGCCCGCCTTAAGACCCGGCATCTGGCCGTCGCTGTCCCTTATTGCCGCTGGCGTGAGCTCGGCGCCGACGGCGACGCGTGGTTCCGAACCTGGCGCATGCGCCTCCCCAACGAGCACCTGCACCACTTCGACCGCGACTCGCTGGTGGCGCTGCTCGCCCATAACGGCTTCGACTGCATGACCCTGAACTGTTTCGAGGACGGGATCAGGCTGCGGCCCGGAGAAGCGGGACCGAATATTCTGTCGGGCTTCTTCAGGAAGCCATAGGTCCAGGAGCCGGCTGAGCGCCAATGGCGAACTACTCGGCCCAGGCAAGCTCGCCCAGATGACGACGGACCCAGTTCATCTCTTCAGAAGCCGTGCGCCCAAAATGCCGCTTGAAGTCGCGGCTGAACTGAGCCGCGCTCGCATAGCCGACCGAAGCCGCGGCCTGAGCGATCGTGCCCTTGCGCGCGATCATCAGTCTTGCCTCGTGCAGCCGCATGGCTTTCACGTACTGCATCGGGCTGCTTCCGGTCATCTCCCTGAAATGGACGTGGTAGGAAGGCACGCTCATGCCTGCTTCTCTCGCCAGATCGGCGACCGAGATTTCGCAGCTGTAGTTTTCCCGCAGCCATGCAAGGCTCCGCACGATCCTTCCCGACCTGCCCCTTTGCTGCAAGGCTGCGATCATTGCGCCGCCTTGCGGGCCGATCAGCACCCGGTAATGCAGCTCGCGCAGGAGGCTTGATCCAAGAACGGCGGTCTCAGCAGGACTGCGAAGCGCCTTCAAGAGGCGCAGCAGCACATCCTCAATATCGGCCTCCATCCTGCTCGATGTGAGGCTTTGCGGCCTGTCGCTTCCCATTGCGGAATGCGTCTCCAGCAGCGCGGCAATCTCGGCCGCCAGCCGCATGTCGAACGCGACATAAACGGCAAGCAGCGGGCGATCGGGACTGGCCGTTGACTCCATCCGAAACGGAACCGGCACCGACACCGCCAGATAGTGTTCTTCGTCGTAGAGGTAGACCTCCTGTTCGAGGATGCCTCGCTTGCTTCCCTGCAGGACGAACACCGCGCCCGGTTCATAAAGCACCGGGACGTCATGGAGCGCGGCCTCCGTCCGAAGCACCCGTACGCTCTCGATCGCGGTGGCATTGTATCCAATGCGTTCGGCCAGAGTTCCGGCAAGCTCGACCAGTTCCCGTTTTCGTCCAGGGTCTGCTTCGATAGGATTTGGCAAGGAATTCATAGAAACCGCAATCCAGGTGACCGCCGCACCATACTATTTGCCAAGGCGCACTCCATCAACAAGGACCCCAGACCATGGCGAAAAAGACCTTCTTCATCACCGGCGCCAATTCCGGCGTTGGCCTCGCCATCGCTTCCGCCGCAATCCAAACAGGCCATACGGTCATTGGCACCGTACGGTTCGAGACGTCACGCGCGGCACTCGGCAGATCCCTGCCCGCGATGCGGACGGTCATGTGCGATGTCACGGAGTTCGACCGCGTGCCGGACGTCGTCGCGCAGGCGGAGAAGGAGCACGGGCCCGTCGATGTCCTGATCAACAATGCCGGCTATGGCCACGAAGGGGTGCTTGAAGAGTCGCCGCTCGAAGAGATGCGGCGTCAGTTCGACGTGAACGTCTTCGGAGCCGTGGCGGTCGCCAAGGCTTTTCTTCCGAAGTTCCGCGAGCGACGCCGTGGCTTCATCGTCAATGTCACCTCGATGGGCGGCATGATCACGATGCCGGGCATTGCTTACTATTGCGGCAGCAAGTTCGCGCTCCAGGGCATATCGGAGGTGATGCGTTCGGAAATGGCCCCGTTTGGCGTTCGCGTCACGGCCGTCTGCCCCGGTTCATTCCGGACGGACTGGGCCGGGCGCTCCATGGTCCGGACCGAAAGGTCTATCGCGGATTATGACGCGCTGTTCGACCCGATCCGGGAAGCCCGGCTGACGAAAAGCGGCAAGCAGCTTGGCGATCCGGACAAGCTCGCAACGGCCGTATTGGCTTTGGTGGAATCCGAAGCTCCGCCGCCGCAGCTTCTGCTTGGCAGCGACGCCCTCAAGCTCGTGTCCGAGCGTATCGAACGCTTGCAGCAGGAGATCGAAGCCTGGAGGGCCGTAACCATCTCGACCGATGGCTGAATGAGCGCGGGAATAACCCGCCGCATTGCCTTTCCGCCCCGGCTCGCTCCATAGTCGGGTCAATGCTTGACGCGATTGCGAGTCACTGGTCGACGCTAATCCTGATCCTCTCGCTGGCGATGGCGGCGGTCGGCATCGTGCACGCCATCATGACCAAGGAGGACGTGCGCGCCGCCACCGGCTGGGTGGGCGTGATGCTTTTGTCGCCTTTCCTCGGCGCGATCATCTACGCCATTGCCGGCATCAACCGCATCCGCCGCGCGACGATCAGCGCGATGCGGCCGGTTTCACCCGAGGCGGCCGCCGCCAGGCACGACCGCGACGTCGCGCTCGAAGCCCTGATCAACGCCGAATTCGGCCAGCGCTTCACCGGGTTGAAGACGCTTGGCGACAGGGTGGCGCGGCGTCCGCTGACATCCGGAAACACCATCGCCGTGCTCAAGACCGGCGACGAGGCCTATACGGCGATGTGCCGGGCAATTGATGCCGCGCAAAGAAGCGTCCTGCTCGAAACCTATATTTTCGACAATGATGCGGTCGGGGCGCTTTTCGTCCAGTCGCTCGGCAACGCCGTCAAGCGCGGCGTCACTGTCCGCGTGCTGATCGACGCCGTCGGCGTGCGCTATTCGGTGCCGAGCATCCTGAAACAACTCAGGGAGGTCGACGTCATCGTCGACCTCTTCAACGGCAACATCGTGATGGGCCTGAGGCTTCCCTATGCCAATCTGAGGACGCACAGGAAGATCCTGATCGTCGACGGCGCGGTGGCGTTCACGGGAGGCATGAACATCCGCAAGGGATTCTCCGCCGAATTCGCCGGTTCCGAAAGTTCGCGGGATACGCATTTCGAGGTCACCGGGCCGGTTGTGGCCGACCTGTTCTCGGTTGCGGCCGAGGACTGGCGCTTTGCCGGCAACGAGGCCCTGAAGGACGGGCCCTGGCAGGTCGAGCGCGCCGCGCCGCCGCCCGGGCAGCCGGTGCTGGTGCGCGCGGTGGCGACCGGGCCGGACGCCTCCAACGAAACCAACCTCAAGCTTTTGATGGGCGCTTTTTCGGTCGCCCGCAAGTCGATCCGCATCATGTCGCCCTATTTCCTGCCGGACCGGGAGTTCATCAGCGCGCTGACCACGGCTGGCCGCCGCGGCGTCGAAATCGACATCGTCGTGCCGGCGGTGAACAATCTTTTCCTCGTCGATCATGCGATGACGGCGCAGTTCGACCAGGTGCTGAAGCATTATTGCCGGGTCTGGCGCCACGAGGGCTCGTTCGATCATTCCAAGCTGATGGCGATCGACGGCGTGTGGGCCTATGTCGGCTCCTCCAATCTGGACGCGCGCTCGCTGAGGCTGAATTTCGAGATCGACATGGAAGTCCTGGACAAAAACTTCGCCGCCGAGATCGACGCCCGCATCGCGGCCGCCATCTCGACCGCCCAGCCGGTGACGCTGCAGACGCTGAATGCAAGACCATTCGTAGTCCGCGTCTTCGACCGTTTGCTGTGGCTGGGATCGCCCTATCTTTAGAGCAGGAAATCGAGCAGCAGGATCATGGAGATAGACGACATCAAGGGACGCAGCCTGCCGGGGACCGTGCTCCTGTCGATCCGCGCCAGGAACGCGCGCAAGGCGAAGGCGACGCCGCGCAAGCGAGTCAACGACACTGAAATTGTCGTCGCCTCCTACAACGTCCACAAATGCATCGGCACGGACCGCAGGTTCGACCCTGACAGGACGGCCCGCGTCATCCGCGAGATCAGCCCCGATGTGATCGCCCTGCAAGAAGCCGACAATCGCTTCGGCGACAGGGCCGGGCTGCTCGATCTCGCTCGCCTGGAACTGGAGACGGGACTCGTGCCGGTGCCGGTCTCGGGCAACGGCAAGGGGCATGGCTGGCGCGGCAATGTGCTCCTGTTCAAACGCGGCACCGTACGCGACGTCCACCAACTCAAGCTGCCGGGACTGGAGCCGCGCGGCGCGCTGGTCGCCGAGATCGATCTTGACGAGAAACGGTCGCTGCGCGTGATCGCCGCCCATCTCGGCCTTTTGCGCCGCTCGCGCTCCGAACAGGCCCGGGTCGTGCTCGACATCATGAGCAGCGCCGATGAAAGGCCGACGCTGCTGCTCGGCGACCTCAACGAATGGCGGCTCGGCAACCGCTCGGCGCTGAACACACTGCACACGACCTTCGGGCCGACGCCGCCGGCGGTGCCGACCTTCCCGTCGGGCCTGCCGGTGCTGGCGCTCGACCGCATCATGGGCAATCGGCACGGTTTGGTTTCAGGCGTCGAGGCGCATGACACGCCGCTGTCGCGCGTCGCCTCCGACCATCTGCCGCTGACGGCTTTCGTGCATCTGTAGATTGCCGCCGACGACGGTCAGCCGGTATACGGCGAAGCTTCGTCTCAGAACTTCCAGTTGAAGTCCGCCCCGCACGGACTGGTCGGAGAGACCCGAGCCGAACTGGACGCCATAGGAGACACCGAGGGTCGCGGCCGGCGTCAAGTTCAAGTCGAGGCCGGCTTCCACCACCGCCGCATCGCGTGCGATGGGCGCGCCGGCGATCGTGAAGGGGGAGCCGCCGGCAAGGGCGAGGCGGCGCCGATGTTCAGCGCGCCGGACCCCGTGCTGTCCACCGTCACAGTGCCATTTGTGTCGGGACTGATACCAACATAGCCATCAATACTGCTGACCGCGCCGCCGTTCTGGACCGTCGGGGTGCCGGTGTCGTGCAGCCGGATCACTGCCTGCGACCTGCCGTTTGCGCCGCTGTGGGCGGAGACCATCCTTGCGCACCACCTCTCCTGACGGAACCCTGACGCGATCCTAACGATCGACGAGACGCTCGCCGGCCTTTCCCAAGCGCTCGGCTGACGCCTCTTTCACTAAGGACATCGCGGGATCTTCGGCGAGGCTTGTCGTGCCGCTCGGAGCCAACCCACCAAAAAATCGACTCCGATTCGCCAGGACAAGACAAGGGGATCAACGGCCGATGCAAAGCAATGAAAGAGTTGCCACCGAAGTCCTGGGCGAAGACGGCAGGCGATACCTGGAGACGATCGAAAAATGCCGGAAGATCGGCCAGCCCTACATGATCGGTTTCTCGCCTGATCACCTCTGGGGGCTGGCGCTGGTGATGTGCGCCGCCACACTCTGGGCGACCGTGGGTGTCGCAAGCAGGTTTGTCCCGCATGAAATCGCAATGCCGGACGAGGTCTACGGATTCGTCCGCACGGCTATTGCCGGGCCCGCCATACTCCTGGTGGCGCGGGTAACAGGCGGCACCCGCAGGGTTAAGGCCAGCGCGGGCAGCTTTTCGGGATTTCTCCTGTTCGGCATTTCCTGCGCCACCTTCCAGGTCTGCCTGTTCCGCAGCTTCACGCTGCTGGGAGTGACGATAACGGTCTTTCTGACGGTTTGCTTGCCACCGGTCATCGCCGTCTTCTGGTCACTGAGGAAGCTTGGCGAACCCATATCGCGGCAGGTCGTGCTTCCCCTTGCGATCTCGATCGCAGGCCTCGTCACTTTCGTAAGTGTCGATACGGCATCGGAACAACCGCTCGACCTTCTATTGGGCCTTGCTCTGTCGCTGCTGGCATCTGCGGCCTTCGTCGTGATGACCAATGCCGCTCGCTCGCTTTCCGTTGCCTATTCGCCGAACCTTGTTTCGGGCCTTGGCCTGATCATCGCATCGCTGGTTCTCGCACCCGTGGCCATGATAGTCGCTCCAGGCGGTCTCACGCATTTCGGCGCGGCCATGGGGGACTGGCGAAGCATCTCGGTTCTGATCTATCTCGGTTTAGGGCCGACAGCTCTCGCCTATGTCTGCTACTGCGCGGGCATGGCGCGGTGCCGCTCCGCGGTGACTGGACTCGTCGCATCGATGATCGAGCCTGCGGTTGCCGCCGGACTGGCATTCCTGTTCCTGGACGAAACTCTCACGGCTTGGCAGGCACTCGGGTGTTTCATGTTGCTGACGGCAATGGTGGCACTTTGGCTGGACAAGCAAAGAACCTGAGCAATTCCTGAAAAAATGTGACGGGTCTTCCGCCCGGAATTGCTCTAAATCGCGTCGCGCTGAACCGGATCCAGGCGAGGCGTTTTAAGTCTTTGTTTGATGCATGTCGTACGCCCAAAACCGCTGCGCACGTTTGGGCGACAGGCATTAGGAAGCGGGGAGGCCGGCTTTCGAAAGCATTTCAAGAAACCGCGAGTGGTGGCCGTCCCTCAAATAGCGCGGCATGAACCCGGGAGCGACATTGCCGAGGTTGAGATGCGGGAGTTGTGACAGGCAGTGGTGGATGGCCCGTGACGCTTCTTCATCATTTCCCGTCGCCGCGGCAGTTGCCGCCCAAAAAAGCGCGCCGCGCAGGAATCCCGGCTTTGTCCTGACTACCTTGCGGGCGACCTCGAGCGCCCGCCGGTCGTCTCCGCCCGCGAACAACGCCATGACCATGCCGTGGTGGCGCCAGAAGTCGATGACGTCATGCGCTCCAAGGCGGATCGCCTCGTTTGCCGCGCGGACCGCCTCGCCGACCTGTCCGCGCAAGGCGAAGAGCATCGCAATATCGCCGTGGCTGCTGGGATAGCTCGGGTTGAGACTGATTGCGTGCTGGCATTGCACGATCGCCTCGTCGATCCGGCCATCGCATTCGTAGGCGAATGACAGGATGCAGCGGGCAATTTCGTCATCGGGTACGGCTCTTACCGAGTCTTCGGCAAGCTCGATCGCACGGTCGATATGCTCCTGCTCGCGAGGCAGAGCACCGAACGCAACACCCATGGTCGTCGCGATGGACAGCGTCCGTTTCGCGCGAACGTTGTCGGGCGCCAGCAAAAGAGCCTTTTCGGCGAGATCCTTCGAGACCAGGAGCGAGTCCCGCGTCATCTCGAAGTATTTCATCAGGGCTTCGTTCACCAGCCGGCGCACTTCTGGAGGACCAGGCGGGCTCTTGTCGCGAACCTTCCAGTTGGTCAATTGAAGCTCAAGGCTGACTGCCAGCACGACCGACTGCGCGATCCTGTCCTGGAAAGCGAGCGCGTTCTCCGAGTGGTCGTCGAATTTCTGCGCCCAGACATTGCGTCCATCAGCGGCGTCGACAAGCTGGATGTTCACCCTGAGCTCGTGTCCGGACCTCTGGATGCTGCCCTTGAGCGTATAGCGCGCCCGCACGCCAGCCGGCGCCCTCGGTTCCTCGCCGTTTTTCTCGAGGGCCGAAAGCACGATATAGTCGGCCACCTCTGAAAGCGCCGTGGTGATATCGTGAACGAGACCCTTGGCGAAGAAGTCGTCACCACGCTGTCCTGTCAGATTGACGATGTCGGCCACGACGATGGATGGGCGTCCCGAGCGCTGACCGGCGATAGCTCCATTGGCCGTCTGAAGGTTTGATGATGGCTCGGTGGAGGAAAGCAGCGATTGCCAGAGCGCTCGCGTCTCCGCGCTGACGTCGACACCGAACTCCTTCCTCAAGACGCTTCTGCAAGTCTCGAAGGTCCGCAACGCCTTGTCGCGCTGACCGCATGCAAGCAGCAGTTCCATCTTCAGCCGATAGGATTCCTCCCGCGTCGGCTCCATGGACACCATTCGATCAGCAACAGCCAAGCCGCTTTCGGCGTCCACGAGACGGGCGAGCTTTTCCAGCGACTGAAGCGCGCGGCTCTGCAGCCTTTCGCGTTCGGACGCCGCCCAATCGTCGAAAACGTTGGTGCCGACATGAAAGCCGTCGAGAAACGGTCCACTGTAGAGAGTCAACGCAGCCTGGAGTTCCGAGGCCGAACGGGCCGACAGGCCGGTTTCAAACTCGTCGACATCGACCCGCACCGCTTCCGGCCTCAGACCGATCAGGTCCTTGTGGGAATAGATGATATCCAAGCCGTGTCGCGCCAGATCCCGGCGCAGGACGCTGAGCGTTTGCCGCAGGCTGTTGCGCGAGTGTCCACTGTCGCTGTCGGTCCATAGATAATCGGCCAGCCGCTCGCGCGGCGCCGCCATGCCCGGACAGCGAGCCAGATATGCAAGAATTGCGGGGCCGCGCTTACCGGTGAGCCAAATTGTGCCGCCAGCCTCCTTTTCAAGCTGGAAACCGCCGAAAAGCAAAATCCGACTTGCAGCACGGCTTTCCGCATTTTGCATTGCTCAACGGCTCCCCAG
>NZ_RZSA01000004.1:0-33161 GCF_003998075.1 Mesorhizobium sp. M2A.F.Ca.ET.037.01.1.1
CTTCCTTGATAGAGCGCTGGCCAGGGGTATTGATCAGGTCATCGCCCGTCTCAAGGCCGGAGCGTCGTCATGAGACTGCGACGCCTTGACCTCATTCGCTATGGGAAGTTCACTGATCGGACGATCGATTTCGGGCCGAAGCCGACATCTGGGCCGGATCTTCATGTGGTGTTTGGCCTCAATGAAGCTGGCAAGTCGACCGCACTTGCCGGTTTCCTCGACCTCTTGTTCGGAATTGAGGAGCGCAGCAAATACAATTTCATTCACGAGTACAGCGCCATGCGGCTCGGCGCGGTGCTCGAATTGCAAGGTGTGGAGCAAGCATTCACCCGCACGAAACAGCGGAATAATTCGCTCCTTGACGCGACCGGGAAGCCGGTCAGCGAGATGGCGATCACGGCACATCTTGCCGGCCTGTCTCGCGATGCCTACGAGACGATGTTTTCGTTGGATGATGATACGTTGGAGGCCGGCGGAGAGGCAATCCTGGAGTCGCGCGGCGATCTCGGCAAGCTGCTCTTCACCGCCAGTGCTGGACTTGGACATGCGACCGAAAAGCTGAATGCGTTGGAGGCAGAGGCCGACGCGCTGCATCGCAAGCAGGCCCAAGGCACGGAGATTGCGCTGCTCAAGAAGCGGCTGGCCGACCTAAAGAGTCGCAGGGACGAAATCGACACGCTGGCTTCGACCTATGAAGGGCTAGAGTCCGAACATCGAGAAGCGGCACAGCAGTACGAGAGCATAGTCAACGAACGGGCGGTTCTGGTGGCGCGGCTCGAGGCGATCGCACAGTTCGAGCGCGCGCGACCGATGCTGGCGGATATTCGGCGCAAGATCGTGCAGTTGGAGGCGTTACCGCAGACCCCTTCACCAACGCGGACGTGGACAGGCTCGATAGCTGAGCTAATCGATGACGATGCGAGCCTCAGAACGCGCTTGGCCGGCATTGTCGGCGAAGTTGAGCGTCTGACGGCGAGCATTGCGTTCACGGAAGTGGACGAGCTGATCTTGAGTGTCTCCGAGCGCGTCCGGAACTTGGCAGAGAGCAGGGTGCGCTTTTCGTCGGCCGGCTTTGATCTGCCCACACGCAATGTCCAGCTGCAAATCCTCAACAATACCGTCGCAACTTGCCTAAGCGCGCTGGGGCGCACTTCCGAACGAGATCCGGGGAAGCTACTTTTGCCCGCCGCGACGGTGGGAACCTTGCGTACAATGATTGAGCAGCGGTCTGGTATCGCCACCGCGGTGCGCGCTGCGCAAGACGAAGTCGCGGCTGCGCTCGATGCGCTTCAATCAGCTAGAGAGCGAGTCGGGGAAGATAGAGCTGTGCCGGAGTCCGTGAGGGCCAAGCTCGGTTCAGCGTTATCGAAGGCCCGAGCCAGCAGTCATCTCGCCGAAATCAAGGCGGCCCGCGAAGAGGAAGACGCAGCAGGAATCCGATGGGAGGAGTTACGGGCTGAGCTCGGGCCATGGGCCGGCGATGCTAGTGCGCTGGCTAGCATGACGGTTCCGAGTGCAGGGCAGATCGCATCCTGGAAGACGGCGGCAACAGATTTGGCCAAAGCCCGTTCCGTCCTCGCCGAGCGTCTTGCTGAATGCGAGAGCAATTCCGCGAAACTTGCGGCACGACTGGACGCATTTCGAGCGTCAAGTGACGTGGCTGACGACGAAGCCGCGGCAGCGAGCCGGCGCACCCGTGACGCAGCTTGGGAGACGCATAGGGCGGCGCTGACGATCGACACAGCTGACGACTTTGCTCTAGCGCTCGCCCGCGACGACGGTGTTGGCCTAGGTCGCTTGGCGAATGCGTCGCATTTAGCGGAACTGCGCTCAACGACCAGGGCGCTTGCCGAGGCTTCGGCGGATCTGTCTCGTTTGCGCCAGCAACACGCACAAATGGGCCTCGACCTTGAAGCCAAAACGGCTGAAGTCCGTCGGGTCGGCGGTCAGCTGCTAGGCCACCTAGTCGAGCCGTCGCTAGAGCGCTTGATTGAGCGTTTGGAGGATCGAGTTGAGGTCCGCGCTGATGCGCTCGCTGCATGGGGGCAGATCGAGCTGTCTCGCAAGAAGGCAGAACGCGCTGCGGAAGCAGGCGAGGAAATCCGGCTGGAACTTATCAGGGCGTTGACCAGCGTCGGAATAGCACCGGCGCCTGAGGATACGCTTGAAGCCGCTATGGCACTGGCGGAATTGTTTCTGGAGCGACAGCGCAAGTTAGACGCAGAATACGCTGAGGCGCAAAGGACAGTGAATGGCAGGGAAGAGGATCTTGCCGTCAGACGTCGTGCTCTCGCCATGGCTGAGCGGCGCGAGGAGGAGTGGCTCGCCACGATAGGCGAGACGCTTAAGGGAACCTGGCTCGAAAATGGCGTCTCCGCATCCGGCTTAAGCACCGTGCTCGAGCAATTGAGTAACCTGGCCAAAAGCGTGCAGGAGCGAGACGCTCTCCAGCTGCGCATTGACAAAATGGAAGATGACAGAACGGGTTTCCTCAGCGAGGTCAGGTCGATCGCAGCAGACGTGGGAGAGAAAACGACGGATGAAGAGGCGGAGCAGTTAGCAGTTCGCATTGCCGAACGCCTGGATCGCGCTGCAAGGGCGCGTGACACCAAGGCAGCTCTGCTAGCCGATCTCAAACGCCTGCAAGGCGAACGCAACGTACTCGATAACGAGACTTCGATCCATGAGCGCCGCAAGAATGAAGTGCTGATCGCGTTTGGGGTCGACACATTGACCGATGTGGCGCAGCGAGACGAGTTGCTGCGCGAGAGAGATCGCTTGCGGACTAGCGTGGCCGAGCTTGAGGATCGCGTGGCGGCCGAACTTTCATTGGAGAAGTTTGAGCAGGCCCGCCCGGTGCTTGAAGAGACCGACTTCGAGAGCCTGGCGATCGAGAAGGCGCAAGGCGAGCAGCGGCTCCAGCAGCTCGACGGCGCCCTCCGACAGCAGTTGATCCGACAAACGCGCGCGGCGGACAAGATTGACGACATTGGAGGCGACAGCGCTGTCGCCCGTCTTGACGCCGAGCGTCGCACCATTGTGCTAGAGATCGAAGAGACAGCGACACGCTATATCGAACTCAAGCTCGGCATCATGTCGGCGGGTAACGCTTTACGCGCCTATCGTGAGCGCCATCGGTCAGGAATGATGGCGCGGGCCTCGGAAGCGTTCACCCTGATAACCCAAGGCCAGTATACGGGCCTCACGACCCAGCCTGTAAGAGGCGGCGAGGTTCTGATCGCGATGCAGCGCGACGGCCAATCCAAGGTCGCCGATGCGCTATCGAAGGGTGCGCGATTTCAGCTCTATCTGGCACTGAGACTCGCTGGATACTACGAATTCGCGCAGTTCCGACAAGCGGTTCCATTCGTCGCCGATGACATTATGGAGACGTTCGACCATATCCGATCCGAAGAAGTGTTCAGGCTCTTCGGCGAAATGGCCGGCATAGGGCAAGTGATCTATTTAACGCACCACAAGCATTTATGCGAAATCGCTAAGGCGGTTGTGCCTGAGGCGACCATTCACCCGCTCGAATAGGGACTTGCCACACGTGGCCGTCAAAGGCCGATGTCAAGCGCAGCTAAAACTGCCGGATCTGCCGACTAGTCACTCCGAGTAATAGCTTTACCCTGGACAGTCTGAGACGAGCCAGGCGGCGAACTGAGATTTGCAGCGATTCTCGGCCGCTCTCCGCTAGGAAAGACAAAGTCATCATGTCGATCAGAAATTCGTCGACGGCCTGGGTACCAATTTCCGTGCTACCAGCGAAAGAATTCAGCAAAGCGCGAGCTTGGTCGACCGCATCGACGCCGCCGGTTTCGATCAGCGCTTCCAGCCTATTGAAGGGATCCAATTCCAGATATCTCCACCCGCACGCACGCTACGCATAGAGAGATGGAGTGACATCTACAAATGTTAATGTCGATGGTCGGCTCCGCTGGTTTGAGTCCATTCGAGCCATCGTCTTGGTAAAGCGAACAGCCACGCGAACCATGGGGGAGCTTTGTCGAAATCTTCCCGAGCCAAGCCGTCGGCTTCCGATCTTAGACGCAAGGCCTGCTTCGCGTCTCATTTCGTCGGACAATTTAGATCGCCCCGTTCCAAGAAGCAGGTATTCGGTCGACGAGCCCAACCTACGGGTGCAAGCGACATCGATGACGGTGCTCGACGGCAAAGTTCGTTGGCTGAAGGTCCAACCGTTGTTAAACGCCCGGGCCTAGCTTGGTTTCTTTGCTCTGAACTGGTGTTGCGGCTCTGACCGTGCCCTTTGCGAGGTCGGCTAAGCTCTGTTCGAGCGCCTTAAAGTGGTCGGGAGCATGTCGTCGATTTCCTTGTCGGAGAACATAAGCTCCTCGTTGTCTTTCAAGGAATCCTGTGCCTTCCTATACGCCCTCCCGTCCGTGAAGGGTGCGGCGCGATAGATTTCGTGGAGGTCGGTTTGCAGTTCATCACGTTGCTTCCGCAGGTCGTCGATTAGCACCGCCGAGTTGAGCGTGTCGGTTATCAGGCTGAGGTAAGACTCCCGCACATTCCAGATGTCAGACGCGGTTTCCCTGTGTCGCTGCGCGAGGGCACCGGGGTCTAGATCCTTCTGGTAAGCGTTGTAGATCAGGCTGAGAATGGAAAGCACTAGGGTCGCGTATTCCGCGTATTGCAAAAGCCCGGTTTCCGCTCTGAAAACGGTTGTCACCGCGCCGCCGGCGATTAGCGCGGACAGGATGATGTTGAACCACTTCGCATACCGTTGATGGTCGGCAAGCCGTTCGGCCATCTTCTCGTGGATCTTGTGGGTGTATGCGCAACGGCCGTAGCACTCGCGCACTTGGCTCTCGAGCTGGTACCGCGGATCAGATTGGGAAGGTTGTGCCAAAGACGGACCTCCATTTCGCGCGGCGCTGTGCGGCCTTTTCGTCGGTCTGTATATTGCAAGCCTCGACGGCAATATTGTAGTCCGTGAGCGCCTTCAACCAGAACACCCCCGTCTTGTAGACGTAGGAGCCGCTTCCCGGCATGCGCCAGTAGGTTTTCTCTCGGTCGAGGACATAGAGATATTTCAAGAAATCCCGGGCCATGTAATCATGGTAGGCGTAGGATTTGTCCCGATACCCCCAAGTTTCGATGAATTGATAGGCGAGCGCGTCTATCAGAGCTCCGGTCATCGGCACGCTATTGTGGTCTTTCCAGACCCGCATCATGCGGCAGAGAGCTTTCAGATTGCCGTTAACTGCCGTGTTGCGTATCTGGACAGCGTTCATTTCTGCCCGAGGATTGCACTCCCGCCAGACACCGCCCTCGTTGGAATCGGCAAAAGTCCAGGAACCGTCCGTGTTGCTGAAATAGGGGAGGATTTCAAAAGTGATCCCATCCGTGAAGGAGATGACGACAACCTGACCGTCGCCGCCCACCTTACTGGAGCCATAGGTTTTGAGGAGGGAGTTTTTCACGGCTTGGAGAAGTGCGGACTGGCCGTTGCCCTGATATGCGCTGTATCTGACGTATTCTGCATAGGGGAGCTGGAAACCGATATCGAGGTCGCTGATTCCCCGCGCGGCGGTGTCGCGACCGTAAGAGCCTACATAGAGACTGTGGGCCGAGCTGGAATCGGTGTTCCAGAAATCTGTATTTAGGCGCGTAGTGATTCGCCGGTACCGTTGTGCGATTGAACTGATCAGGTCGGTTCCGATATTGTAGTTATTTCGGAAGTTGTAAAACTCGTCAGATACGCCCATCCCCATCCACCTCATGACAACCCGTCGAGAAATGGGATCTATATGCTTTCCGCGCAATAGCTTCCGTGCTCATTCAACCGGAATATTACGTGGCCAACGGGCGCTAGTTCTTGCGCCGTCACTACCACCAGGGCTGGATTACCCAGGAGAATGATTCAGCGTGGGCGGAAGTCGCGGCTTCAAGGGGTGAGATTATTCGCTCGCCGCTCTCACTTCCGAACAGGCGATGGTGCGTTCATGCCCTGCTGAGCGCTACGGGGCATGCCCTGTGACAAGGCTTTTATGTAACGAAAGCGGTGATCTCTAGCGGCAACGCTCGCTGCAGAGCCGCCCGTTAATCTGGAAGTAGCTGGAACCTGTGCGGGTATGGCTCGGCGGGCAAGCTTTTTTCTTTCGTTAGTTCGAATGCCCGGACGAACGCAGCAGCCCCAACGTCACAGCCATGTTTTGAGGGACCGAGGGAACTGATCAGCGCCCGGACTTGGCTCACGATCAAACTACGATTGTGGCGGAGAATTGGGGATCGTAACAATCGATCCGTCCGTCGATTGGCTTGCTCATTTCCCTGCTCCTTGTCATCGTTACGCCTCTTACCTTGACCTACGCTGTCACATCGCAACCAAGCCGCTGCCCTCGTCGAGGCGCCAAGCGAACGCTGATGCGTCGGGGAGCTGCGAGCCCGACCACTACAACCCCAGCGGCTGACGGGGACTAGTCGTCAAAACCTGTGCAGAGTAAGAAAACTTCCGAAAGTGATAACCACTTTAGAGTGAACCTAACGAAGTGGGTTCCGGGCTCATCCCACTCACAAGCAACGGTGCAGCTGCTTTTCCAGCTCGACCGCGAAAGAAAGACGTCGACCCTAGTTGCATTGGTAACGTCGACAAACCATATCTCCACTCGGGTAAGCCCACTGAAGAGTTCAGAAGGTGGGAAGTAGGATGCCGGCAGGCTTACTGCGGGTATTTAGGGGGAAGAAGTGACAGCCGAAATTGCTATCCTCAACCGGAGTGCCGTTGCGCTTGCGGCTGACAGTGTCCTGACACTGGTCGGCTCCGAGTCTGGCAAAAAGACATTCGATTCGGCCGAGAAGATTTTTGAATTGACCAGATATCAGCCTATCGGTCTGATGATATACAACAATGCTACCTTCATGAACGTTCCGCTGGAGGTGCTGATTAGGCGCTACCGCGAAACGCTGACCTTGGGCGCGTTTCGTGTGGTTGCGCAAGCCCGGTCGGAATTTGAACGATTTCTCCTGGGTTTCAAAGCCTCGGAAACAGATCGGATGGAGCACTTTCAGCTGCTTCTGAACTCCGAGATAGCGACAATAAACAAGACCGTACTAAACGAAAAAATCAACGCGCTTCTTGCGAGGAAAAAGAAGCGGCCAGCGACGCTGAGACGGATCGCTGAGGGGGTGATAGCAAACCGTATTGCGGAATTGAAAAAAATACCTCTCAAGAATCAGGCTTTCATGAAGGACGTTACGTTCGAAACGTTCATGGGGCAGTTTGAGAGCGAGATACGGACTGCCGTCGAAGCGGGGCTCAAGACAACGATGGAGGAGATCGCAGAGTCCGTGCTTATCGGAATCGGAAGGCTAATGTTCTGCCTATTGAAGTCGGAGACACGTTCTCAGGCATACACGGGTTTGGTGTTTGCCGGATTGGGCAGCGATGACTTGTTTCCGTCGCTGGAATCAGTGGAGCTTGATGGGGTTTACTTTGGACAGGCCAGGACATTGAACTCCCTGTCGATTGACATTGACCGTGCCGGACCTACGTCCAGGATCGTACCATTTGCACAGACAGACATGGCTGAGCGTTTCATCCACGGCATCGATCGGACGTTCGAACGAGGGCTGCAGGAGTTGATGTCTGATGTGGTGGGGTCGCTAGTCGAACGCTTAGGCGGGAATGCAACCGGCAACAGTGCCGCGCTGGTAGATGAGACGCTGACAACCCTCCGTCAGTCGCTGAGCGAACTTAAAGATAGCGCCGAGGCGAAGCTCAATTCAGTTGTAAACCACATGTCGAGGAAGGAGCTTGGCGAGCTTGCATATTCCCTGGTGGAGCTTACCTCCCGCAAACGGCGGTATTCGACCGAGATCGAGACCGTCGGTGGCCCTATCGACGTCGCTATCCTCACCAAGAATGAAGGCTTCATATGGGTCAAACGAAAGCATTATTTCGATCTTGAGCTCAACCCCCGATTTCGCTCGCCCAAGGCGCAATATTAAGCCGGGCGGAAATAACCGATGATAGAGCGCTCATTTCGGACGGCAATTTGCGTGTGGGTATGAGTGAAAAATCCCCCGCCTGGATAAATTTCTGACCCCTCTAGAAAAAGACCGCGCACGGTATCAAACGGCCGAATACTAGGAAACGCATCGCCGGAAAGCTCATCGCTATGTGCCTTCATATTTTCATGAAGGTGTTCAATGACCGCGCAATCCAGATATCGGAGAAGTTTGTCCTTTCCGCCCTTGGGAGGATTGCTGTTTTCGGGGAGCTTCTTGCCCGCGGCATCGAAGCCTTTTTTCAAGGACGCATACGCGTCCTTCAGAAGTTCAAGGTCGTCTCGCGTGGTCAAATCGAGGCAGTTGCCAAGGTCGATCACGGCCCCGAGCACCGCCGGGTGCTTAATCTTTCCACGTTTATGACGATCTTGAGCCCATTCGAGCGCTCGACGTGGATCGCCCTCCCAAAAATACGCGCCAGGACCTAGCCAATCGTATTTTTCCGCGCTTGATTTTAGCTTGCCACCTGCGATGGCGGCATCCGCAATAGACTTGTCACAGCCGTGATAGCCCAGAACGAAGCCGGTGCGAATCTGGCTCACTTCCTTTTCGTCTTCTCAGATTCGTCTTCGCCGCCATATTGAGCTCTCAGCTGCCCTTTTGTGGTGAGCAGGCCCTCATCGATGAGCCATTTGGTCGCCTGTTTTTTCGATTGGGTGTTGGCTTCCGAGCGTTTAGCCAACATCTCCTTGATCGCCTGGCGCTGTTCTTTGTCCATGCTTTGCCTCCGGGCTAATTGTTCTTGCTCAGGCGGAGGTATGCCGCCGTGATGAGGTCCATCATAGTGGCCCGCCCGTCCTCGCTGAGAGTCGAGTCGGAGTAGAGGACGTTAGCTATGTCGGACAGAGGTTGAACTCTCTTCCCAACTTGATCGGCTCGCGCAACAAAGGCATCGGCGCTTAGCCCGGACCAGTTCACCAAAGCTGCAAGGCTATCGACGTCGGGGCGCTTGCCTTGGGCAATTCTTGTCAGCGTGGAAGCACTCACGCCAGATTGCTCGGCAACCTGCTTCCAGTTCAGACGCCGTACCAATCGCACACGTTCCAGGGCGGCATAGAATTCATTAGCCTTGAATTCCGGTTTCGACATCCAATTTCACTCTTGCAATCGACGGGTCCTAGCGTTACATAGGACAGCAATTGCACTTCTGCAATCGAAAACTCCATTCGCAAGGGAGGCTTAGGATGTCTGACGAGCCTAATCAGTTGCCTAGAAATGTCACGTTCATCCAGGTGGCGGACGTCGATCTGAATTTCCGTCCCATCAGCCTCACCGACGTAACCCCGACGGGAGAGCAGATTCTGGCGCTTTGCAACGTCACGCCGCGCAGTGACTACGTCGTGCTTCAATGGTTAGCCTCAGGCGATATAGAGGAAGTCCGGCCTGATGAAAATGCGTTGATTTCGGGACCCGCTCCCGCCCGCTTTATCGTTTCGAAAACCGATCGTCTGTTCCGGTTCAAGCTCGAAGACCATTCGCTAGTCTGGCCACGAGGTAAGATCTCTGAAGAGATTCTTCGGAAACTAGGCAACGTCGAGGCATCGTCGACCCTTTACGTCAGGAGGAAGGACGTTCCCGACGAGGTGCTTGAGACTGGTTCAGATCTCTCCCTGGCTGAACTCGGCGTCGAACAAGTCTACGCCAGCAAGCAAACGTGGAAAATCAACGTTCAAGGGGTGGTGGTTGAGTTTTCGGAACCGGAAATTACTGTGCGCCAGGCAATGCAGGAAGCTGGTTTCGATCCTGAGCAAAATTGGATTATTGTACTGAAGACCGCCAGCGGGCGCCGTAACGTGTCGACAGATGACCGGATCGACCTGCGTGAGCCCGGCATCGAGAAACTGCGCCTTACCCCACGCGACGTGAATAATGGCGAGCTGGCGAGAGAGGGTGGCAAGCGTGAGTTTCAACTCCTCAAGTCTGATGAGGACGGTCTAACAAGGCGTCAGCTTCCCTATGACACGCTCGTCGATGGGGCCAGACGTTGGCTCCTGCTCAAAGGTTACAAACTTCCTGCTGGCTATAACGTTGCCGAGACCACGGTAGCGATCGAAATCCCAAGCAGTTATCCATCCGCTGAACTGGACATGTTTTATTGCTTTCCGGCGCTCAACTTGACGAGTGGGCGAATCATTGAACAGACCCAGGTCGTTCAAGATATCCGCGGTATAAAATTCCAGCGGTGGTCCCGCCACAGGGGACCGACCGCGCCATGGAGACCTATGCGCGATAGCATTCTGACCCACCTGACGCTTATTGACACCTCGCTGGTGCGAGAGGTTGAGCCGTGACTGATTCTTACAGCCTATCCCTGTCGGGATTTCACCATCAGATGCTGAAAAAGCATCTTTTAGGAGACGGGAATGAGGCTGCCGCTGTTTTATTCTGCCGTGATCTGTCTCCGCACCGCGCCAAGCTTCTAGTCTTTGACGTGCTGTTAATTCCAAACGATGAATGCAAGATCCGTAGGCCTGACTTCATCACCTGGCCCGGCGCGCGACTGTCCGCGGCGATGGACCGGGCAGAAGACGAGTGCTGTTCTCTGATCCTGATCCATTCGCATCCAGGAGGCTTTCTGGAGTTTTCTGGTGTCGATGATGACAGTGATCAGAGTGCTATTGGAAGTCTCTTTGGAGGCTGGTCCGGCGAACCGCCGCCGGCTGGCCACGGCTCGGCCATCATGGTCGCCAGCGGGCGGATTCGCGCCAGACTCTATGACCCGACCATGAGATCCACGCCGATCCCTGACGTCACGGTCGTTGGAGATGATATTCTTCATTGGAAAGACGACCAGCCGGAGAGGCCGGCAGTGATGGCGTTCGGCTCGGGCATGACCAACGAATTGGCTCAACTTCGGGCGGGGGTTATCGGTGTCTCCGGAACCGGCTCGATCATCGCCGAGCAGGCGGCTCGGATGGGCTTCGGGGCTTTGACCTTGGTCGATTTCGATCGAATCGAGCACCGGAATTTAAACCGTATTCTTGGATCGAGTTTAGAAGACGCGATCGGCGGGGAACTTAAGGTGAACGCCGTTTCCCGCGAAATCAGCCGACATCGAGATCAAATTCTGCTGCAACTCGTCCCAACCTCGATTATGACGCGAGAGGCCGTCCTTGCTACGGCATCGTGCGACATTCTGTTCTCCTGCGTGGACTCAGCCGAGGGGCGTCATTTTGTTGATCTGATCGCCCAAGCATTTGTGATTCCGTTGATCGACATGGGCGTGACCATTCCCACTCGGCGACAACGCAATGGCAATCCGGCGATAGCGGAACTGATGGGCCGAATCGACTATGTGCAGCCATTTGGCTCTACGCTAGGGTCCAGACAGGTGTTCACGCCAGCACTGCTAAGGGCCGAATACTTGGCTCGGGCAGACCCTGACGCCTACGCCCAGGAATTGAAGGAGGGGTACATCAAGGGAACTTTGGAAGAAGCCCCCTCCGTCATATCGTTGAACATGCGCGCCGCCAGCAGCGCCATGCTGGAGTTTGTCGCCAGGATGTTTCCGTTCAGGCACGAACCTAATCGATCAGCAGCTCGCACTTTGTTCGCACTGGCAGACGGAGAGGAAGAAAGGTTCTCCGAGGATACCTTCCCAGTTGATGAATTTGGTGTGGCGGGCCGAGGCTTAACGGCCCCTCTGCTGGGTCTGCCACTCTTGGAGGCATAATGTTCAAGCGGCTTTGGAAACGAATTAAGTCGTGGTTTGTACGGCCCTATCAGCCGGCCGGCGAGAAATTCGCTCCAGCACCTGCCGCTCGCAAAGTCGTTTTCTATGAATCCGATGAGCTACCGAAGGAGCTGCCAGATTTTGATATCGCAGTAGCACGAGAAGGCGGCCAACTGTGGGTAGCCGGTATGCTATGCCCCTGCGGTTGCCAGCGACGTGTTGAGCTCATGCTTCTCAATGAAGTGCGACCCCGATGGAGACTGCGGGTTGATGATGGGAACCATCCCACTCTGAGCCCCTCCGTCTGGTTGGCCGAGGGATGCCGTTCACATTTCTGGATAACTCGGGGTCAGATCCATTGGTGCACTCCCGATGAGCAACCCCACACCTGGGATGTGTCTCTGCCAAGCACCTGAGCCTCGTGGGAAGCGCTCAGCGGCACCAGGCGGGCTTGGTGACCAAAAAACCATGGGCGCGTTTTCACCACCGCGCTATCGAATGCGTAAGATCGCCGGAGACGCATTGTGGGGACGCACCACGCTCCATCCGCAATGCCTGCCTTCCATTTCCCCATAGACGGAGCCGTGCAGGGGGGCGGTCTTGCATCGCATTTGGGATTATACGCATGAGCGGTGTGCGCGGGCGATCAGCTGGCGAACGATTGCGCAAACGCCGTCTCCCGTTGGATCTTGGCCAGACAGCGCGGCGAGCTTTTTGACAATTTCACAGGCTTCCCACGAGAACGGTTCCCCTTCGTCGCGAAGGTCGATTTCGATGTCGTCACCGGTGAAATCGTCGCTCTGCCGTAGATAACCGATCTGGTCACCTTCGATGCCTTCCGGAAAGTGGGCAAGATATTCCGCGGGATCGATCATAGCGGCGTGCTCTCTAGCATTCTCCAAGCTTTCGGCCTCGAACTCGATTTCGTAGAAGGCGCGCGTGGTGACGCCGATGCGGAGCGAGAACTCAATCGTCTCCGGGCCGTCCTCATCTTCCGCCAATGCTTTACGCTCCCGGGCGGCCCACCAATCCAGGAAGCTGTCAGTGGTTTCGCCAGCTGCGACCGCGTCAACCCATGCCTGCCTTGAAGAGTCGACCATCATATTTTGCCCTCTGCCTTGAGGTTGTGCCAATCGCGTTCCCGCGCCCTCCGTGCGGCAGCCATCGCGGCGTCGTGCTTGGCTGCCAGTTGGCCGAAATGGCTGACTTGGTCGTATGAACGATTTTCAGCGTGGCGGGCCGCGCCTTTGGCTGAGGGGAGTGCAAGCCTAGTCTTGTTCGCGGCACGCGGCGCGCCAGCTGCCTTACGCAGTCGCGCGCGAAGGCCAAGGCCTCCACCGCGGTCCGCGCGGCTTCGATTGCATCTTTGGGGACCGTTGGTGCTATGTCGATTCCGTCGGTGTCGATGCTCCATGAAGTGTAGGGGCGGCAACTCGCCATCGCCTCGGAGACGTCGTTGTTGAAGAGAGCCTTGAGTTCTTCCACGGTGTCGGCGTCGAGGTGTTCACTATGGTCGAATGCGTCCTTCCAAAAGTAATCGTCGATTTCATCTTGCGTGGCGCGCACGATGGATGCGGTGCCGTGTCGATTCTCGTCGTAGGCGTGGTAGACCCTGAATTTCATCAAAGGCTCCTCTTAAAAGGCCGATCGGTGCTTCGATAGCGTGAGCAGGCACTGGCACGATCTGCGGAATGCTTGCGGGCTGCGACGGCAAGATGCGGCGTGGAGTGGGCCGAAGGCGTTAGTTGGGCTTGGTAATCCTGATGATTTTGGTGTGCACCTTGGCCGTTGCGAAAGTGTCGGTGGGGAGGATTTCGAGCGTCTCGGCGTTGGGGTGTACGAAGGTAGTGGGGACCAACGCGACAAGGACCGCGTGCGCCTCGTGACCGCCGCGTCCGAGCAATGTCAGTGCTGCCGCGATGTGTTTGCGGACCTCACTGAAGGGCGGATTCATGATGATGCGCGGATATTCAACCCGTCCTTCGACCTCTGCAGCCCACTCGAGAAAACACCGGTTGATGACTGGGCCGAAGCGGTGAAGTCCGCTCGCGAGCTCGGTGTGTCGTTCAACCTGCGTGAGTTCATGCGGACTGTGGCCGGACGCCAGTAACGCCTTTGAGAGTTGGCCCGTGCCGGACTGGGCTCTAGCGTGAGGAAGTCGCCTGCGGCCCAAGGTATGCGACCATCCGGGCCGCCACATCGTCCGGGGTGACGTGGCATTCGGTGAACTTGTCGACGATCACCGGTTCAACGACCCGAATGGGCTGAAGCTTGCCGAAGCCGTCGCGGTGTTTGATTGAGATCCGCATCGGCTTGTTGGGACGGGCATACACCGCGCGCTTCATTGCGTGTCATCCGAATTTTCGAGAACCGCCACGCTGTGGGGCGCCGGATGGGCTTTTGCGTCGGTGAAGAAGACGGCCACGAAGGGTGCCAGGTAACGCGGCTCATGTTTCGGGTTGATGCAAATACGGAAACGGAAGTCGCCACAGAGCGAAAGCCGCACCCCGCGTTGTTCAAGATGAAACTGGGCATATTTCGACTTGGTCATCTCGACCACGGGAAACGTCTGTATCTGATCGCGGTGATAGCGATGCCGCGACCGGAGTGCCTTTGCGTTGAGATTCAAAATAGGCGGCAGCGCATCTCTCTCTTGCGGGACCTCGTAGCCGACGGACTGCATCAGGTCCCGCCATTCCTCCGCAGACAGGGAAAGTTCAGTGTCGTTGGCGAGGTGGAGTGGCAGGGTGGCTTCGCTTTCCAGGATGAAGGTCTTGGCGTCAATCGCACGCGCCTGCGGCTTGTGCGCCCCGTGCTCGCGAGCAAAGGCTTGTAGGATGACCGGTGTGAGCTCACCCTCGTATCGACGCACCGGCCCGAGCAGTTCGCGTTCGTAGCTGAGCCGGTTGAGGGTGTGTTCGATGTAGCGGCGGCGCCTGTCGCTGGAAAGCGATCGTTGTGCGGCGTCAATGCACTGTTGCCGCGCTTCCTGCGGTGACACCTCGCCTCTCTCGACCTTGCCCCAAAGATCCCAAGGAGCGAGTTGGCCCGTGGGTATGCTGCGGCCGATTGCGACCTTGATGGTTTCGTCCTCGGTAACCTTCTCCCACATCGCGAATGTGAGGTAAGCGTGATTGATCTCACGCTGCATGTCGCGCAGGTCGGCAAGCAGAGTTTTGATGCGGTTGGCCCGCACGCGAGGGTCGTTTTTGTAGTTGGCGTGTAGTTGGACGCCTTCGGCGCGGTAGAGCCAGTAATTTGCCAGCTTCTGGGCCTTATTGGCATTGGTCATGGCGGCCTGCATGCGCTCCTGGGTTTTTCGCGCTTTGCGTTCCGAATGGTGACCGACCAGGATTGGCTGTCCGTAAGCGAACGCCTCGGACAGATCCTCCGCCGCGCGCTGGAATGCGTTCGCCTGGCGATGGCGCTTGATTGCGAGTTCGTCGAGCCGTTCAGCTTTCGCTTGCGCGCGTTCCACGAGAGTCATCTCTTCCGGTTCAATTTCACCGGCCAATTCGATGGCCAGATCCTCTCGCGCAGGAGACCACTTTGGGGCAACGAAGAGTTCCTGTTTTGGCGCCCAGACGAAGCCAGCGTCCTTGACGCGCTGGTAGGTCTCAGCATCCAGGCGAGCTGAAGGATAGAGGCGAAGCTTGTTGTCTTCAGGGGAATAGGTTGCGCTGATTATCATGGCGATCTCGCTGGTCAGGAACTGTGGTTCAGACATGGTCCGCCCGCGCGCAACAGACGCACTTCAGCCGAGCGGTTGCGGAAGTAGAACGGTGTTCGTTCAATGGGTTAGGAAGTTCACCTGACTCAGCCTTGGAGCGCTCTCGCGCAGGAGCGCGTCAGCTCTGCGGGTCGCGATACGCGAGATAGGACCGACGTTGCGCTGCGCAGCTATCGGACACGGTTGGCCGCAGTCGGCTTGGAACAGAAGGCCAATTCAGGACTGAGGGACGAAGGATCTATGTGTCGTATGAACGTGTCGGCCGAGCGGGGTCGCGTTGTTAGAACGGGTTCTGGACCGGGTCGGACGGAGCGAACACCTGGGGCCACAGAAGTGCGTAGGCACGTTTCTCGGTCGCGCATTCCCCTTCGGTCATGTCGGATAGCTGCGCGGGTGCACGTTCCTGGATCGTTTTCCAAATCTCGTCTTTTCGTTGTTGCGACAAATCCATCGTCGCGAATGTTTCCTTTAACGTGGCTTGCAATCGGTCTACTTCATCCGATGTGAAGAACGCGTCGTGGTCGGCGCAATATTTTGCCACGTAGAACCGCAGGGAAAACTGAAAGAATATACCCGCCTGTTCGGCTTCTCGTTCCGATACGGGCGCTGAGGTAGTTGTTGGTATATCTGGGCCCGTGGTTGTGGCGCCTTCGCCTTCAGCCGCGTTTGCCTTCTCCGCTAAAATCTTATCCCGCGCCGCACTTACAACTTGTTGGATGGCCGGAGGGGTTGAAGGCCAGCCATAGGATTGTACGAGGGCGGTAATTTCCGCGAGTTTTTGATCCGGGGAGGAGGAGCTTTGGGTGATCGCCGAGAGCTTCTCCATGAAGATAGGCGAAACACCCGGCACGACTTGGTTCTCTTCTTCTTCGTTTTCGTCGCTCTGCGCGACTTGATCAGAAATGTACGATGGCATGGTTCTCGGGATGTGCATCATTTCTCGTATTGTCGACGCGAGGCCAGGCTTCAAAGCAAACAGCACTCCACCGATCCCGATACAAACGATCATAGTCAGCACGCTCCGAACTACGGCGACTGGAGCAGCGTGAGGGTGCTTTCGAGTCAGTCCCATGATCAGTTCCCCAAGGTGAAAAAGGAAATATGATGGCTATAGACACTGGTTTGAATGGCGGCAAGCTGCGTCTTTGCTGCCATGAAGGGAAGGGCGGTTCTGGCTTGGAATTTGCGGCGGATACGGGTCGCTCAAGGCATGTCTCAGGACAGGCTCGCGGCGGACACTGAAATCGATCGGGCCTACTTGGGCGGGATCGAGCGGCAGACCGAAAATCCATCCCTGGATTTGATGGATAGGCTGGCTGCGGCTCTCGGTGTTGGGCTGGCCGAATTGTTTAGGCAGCCTGCTCCAGGGGAGGAGCCCCCAAAACCCTTGCGTAGTGGGCGACGCGCACGCGGCCACAGTTGAACTCTTAGAAAGC
Source organism: Mesorhizobium sp. M2A.F.Ca.ET.037.01.1.1 (assembly GCF_003998075.1). NCBI lineage: Bacteria > Pseudomonadati > Pseudomonadota > Alphaproteobacteria > Hyphomicrobiales > Phyllobacteriaceae > Mesorhizobium > Mesorhizobium sp. M2A.F.Ca.ET.037.01.1.1. Next base: position 16,874 of record NZ_RZSA01000004.1, read on the forward strand.
TTGGCCGGTTTGCCGGACCCCAGATCCTGGACGTGCCGTGCAGGACGCACATGATTGTTTGGAGTTCATTTTGTTTCCTCAGTCTGTTGGGCATCGTCCAAGGTTCAACCGAGCATCGTCGGCATTGCGTCCATGAGAGCTTGGCGATCGTTCGAGCGGGCGAGCAAATACATATTATAGTTGATACTTTTACGCGACGAATTCCGCAACCCAGTGCGGCATGGATATGCGCGCTCTGGTCGGCGACAATTTCGCTCGCCTTCGACGTGAAAAGGGTCTCACCCAAGAAGAGGTGGAGGCCCGATCGGGCTTTAGTCAGCAGTACCTGAGTGACTTAGAACGCGGCAAGCGCAACCCCACTGTTATCACCGTCTATGAACTGGCCGAGGCGCTCGGGGTCAGCTATCTCGATCTTCTTACACCTCTCCAACAACACAAAGGTCAGCCGGACTAACGACCGGTCCAGGGCGGCCTTTCGCTTTCCCGTCCGGCGTCGGATAGTTGCATTTCGACAATCACACCTAACGCACGATCACCAAATCCAGCCTTGCTGCGACAAGAATGTCTTCCGGCGGGTTCTCATCCGTCGGTGACGAAAGGCAGTGTTATTGTCGGAATGCTATGATCCGAGCTCCTGACAGCTTGGGACGGGGTTAAGAGGAACGGCGGGTAGTGTCTCAGTTTGAAATTTGAAGCGCAGGCGAAACCGCTGCGCCCCGTTTGCTCCAATAGGCCGAACCGCCTATACGCTTACCGGAAAGCATGAGGAGAACCCGATGGGTTGGAATGATCATATCCCCGATTTGTCCGGTGAGGCAGAGGCTGTAGCCGTCAAGGCGAAAGCGGTCGTTCGGTGTGAGCTTCACGAAGACATAGTGATCGACAATGGCGACCCGGATGCGAGATCATATGCTTTCGCAATCGGCACCAATCGATGGAAACAGGGAGACATGGGTTGCACACGCGAAGAGTTCATTGACGCAATCGCGGAAGCTATTGATCAGTCTGCCGACGAATGCCCCATCTGCGCCAAATATCGGGACGACTAATGCCGACCGGGCCTAAAGGACAGAGGCGACCGGCAGACGTAATCGGCAATGCCGTCTGCGTCATGCGCATACTACCCGCTTTCGTCGGCATTTGCAGCCGGGCAGCAGCGCGACTCTTTGAGGAACAAACTTGTTTCAAGCCGTTGGATCGTGACCGATAGCCGTCCAAAGCCGCCTAGCGGCGGCTTTGGATCTGGAGGCTTTTTTGGACTTCGTCAGCAGTCAGGCGTCTTCCGCCGTTTCGGTCTTGGCTAGGTTGAAGTCGTTGGCCGTCGGCGTTGTCACGATCGTTTCCATTACGTGGCGGACCACGCGATGAAAGTCGCAATAGCGTGCCCAAAGCAGTGAGGCGTATTCGGCTTCGCCCGCTTCCGCGATTGTACGAATGACGGCTTCGAGAGTGAAGGCCTCGAAGCCCACGCGCTCGCGCCCGTCGTCGTGCTGCGTGTCGCCGGACGGATCGTGTAGCTCCGCTGCGTAAATTGCCCCAGATGCGACCGCGCGCCGGTTCAGGCGTGGGACGATTGTGATGAACTTCCCGCGTGATGCGACACCTTTGTCGACCATCAGTTGCGCCATCACATGTTCTCGACGAAGTTGTTCGAAGCCGGGCCGCCTAAGTAGCGGATCTTCTGGGTCGAGATAGAGACCGGATTCTCGCGTGGTTTCGTCGTATCGGTCGCGGTGGCGGGCGGCGGGTGCCAACATTTCTTCGACGAATTTTATTTCGGCCGCGACGAAGCCTGGTTCACCTTCGGGGGTGACGATCTCGGCCAGGACGTCGAAGGCGGTGCCGTCGCCGAAGTAGTTTTCCTGGAAGCGGCCCGGGCTGTGTTCGAAGCGAATGCGGGTCACGCTGTGGACGAAGCCGGGCAGGAGAGTCTGCCAGACGGCGCTGGCCAGGTGGAGGTCAAAGGCCATCGGAGCCCAGAGATTGACCGTAAGTGCTTGAGAACTAAGGAGATTTGTCCATAGGCGCTCCTCGTCCCAGACGGAGCCCGGTTCACGAAACAGGAGCTCGGCCTTGGCAAGGGCCGTGACGTCGCTGGTCATGAAGTTGGCACCGGCCCGGGCCGCCGCAGGGGATATTCGGGACCCGAGCTTGATCCTTCGGGTATCGCCCTTGGTGCCCACGATGAATGCGCCGATCGGGAGCTTTTGTTCTTCGCGCCACAAGGCGCTTAGGAGACGGGCGGCGGCGCCGAAGCGGTTATCCGTGGAGACGAAGACCTGCTTGGCTCGGCGCACAAAGTCAGGGATCAGAGGTGGATGAACGAGGGGGCGTTCGAAGACGGTTCGGGCTCGGTCGGAGCTGCCAAAGGTAGGTTCGATATTGGTGAGAGATAGTGCCGTTTCCATTTGAACTCCTGTCGGTGACATAGGAGGTTCAATGAAAAGGGGCAGCAATTTATGGAAGTTCTGTTTTCTTTGGTCAAGGTGTTGGTGTTGGTGTTGTTGTCTTGATCTTGGGGTGTTGGTGGGAAGGTATAGGGAAGGTCCAGAGGAGATCTAGAGAAGGTCTAGGGGAGATCTGCTAATAATAATAGGGTTTCAACCAGACGGTTCGCATTCGCTACGCTGCAAGGGGCCGAGCGATTTCATCAACCTGTTCACAGGCAAACGCCTCATCCTGCACTTCCACTGCTGCTTTGTCCTCTCGTAGGCCGATGAAGCTTGCACCCCGCACGCAACCGTTCGAACTCAATTCCAGAAATTCGATTTCGGCAACGAGTTTCGGCGGCAACAACTGGATTTCGCCCTTCAAGGTAAGCGAAGCCAAAGGTTCTCCAAGTGAGCTGGATGTCGTAAAGAACTCGGCTAGCTCCCGTCGTTGGGGAACAGAAAAGCCGGTGCCCACGCTACCTCGGGGCGTAAGCGCGCCATCGTCCATCGTCGCGATAATTATCGACTTCACCGCGTTCGTTTTCTTATCGGGGCGCCAACCGGCGATTATGAACTCCTGACGACGTGTGAACTTGACCTTTCGCCAAGCCGGCGATCGGACGCCCGGTTGATATGGCGAGTTATGATCCTTGGCCATGACGCCTTCCCAACCTGCATTCTTCAGACTCTCGGCCAGCGCGTCACCCTCTAGGGTGTGCTCGACAAGTTTGACGCTCTCAATGCCCAGGGAGGAGATGGCTTCCGCAAGGCGCTCTTTCCGAGCGCACAACGGTAGGGAGGTGATTCTTTCGCCCGAGCAGGCAAGCAGATCGAACGCGAAGTAAGTGAGCGGCACGCTTTTGTTGGAAAGAGCTTTGCACAGCAATCCGAAGTCAGGCCGACCGTTCTGATCGAGCGCGCAGATTTCGCCATCCAACGCACAGTCCTGCGTCTCGCAGACGCTTTCCGGCAGAGAGCGGCCGAGGCGCTCTGTCCAATCGAGGCCGTTGCGCGTGAAAAGCCGCAGTTTGCCGTCCTTGATCACAAGCTGGCAGCGATAGCCGTCAAACTTCGGCTCGAAGATAAAGTTCGATCCTGACGGTAATTCGCGGGCAGGGGTTGCGAGTTGGCACGGCGTAAATTCAGACATGATGCCACTCCGAGTTGACTCGGAAGGTTCAACTGACCTCGCTGGTTGTTGCGTGTTTGCGGCGATCGTGGAAAGGCTCAGGCTTGGGAGGGCCGAAACCGATGATCCGAGCGATGCAGGAAGACGAAGTTCTCGAGGCGCTTGCCAAAGGAGTGAGACGCACCTCAGATTTGATACGCCAAGCCGCCGAATACCATGGCGGCGCGGTGCGGACGGAATATCTTCTCACGGCCGATATCGCCCGCGAATTCATCGAGCGCCACTTCCAAGTCAAGGTCGAGTGCCTGAACAGGAGCTTGGTGAACGCTTTGACGCGTAGCAAGGAACGGCGCCTAGTAAACTCCTTCGCTCGAAGAGGATCGATGTGGCGGTCGTAGAAAGTGACCTCATCCCTTTGGCGATCGTCGAGGTCAAAATTGGAGTGTCGAAACTCACGCGTTTGAAAGGCGATCTCGAAAAGATTTCGACGACCCTCGCTTTGATGCAACCGAAGTTCGCAAGCCGCGCGGTTGGCGCTCTGGTATTTCAAATGCACACGACCAGTAAAAAGTGGTATCGGGCCGAGCAGTTTAGAGCAGCTGCCGAAGCGAAGGAAAAGCGGCTTCGGGAGGAGCTTCGCATTTTCGCCAAGGGGCGAACTGACACTATTTTTGCTATGCACTCGCTCCAAAGACCCGATGAGGGAGTCACCGGAAGAGCGGTTGACGGGATAGGCGAAGAAGCCGAGTGGGGTGCATTCGGTCACGCCACCCGCTACCACGCGATCTTAATCCGCGACACCCGTCCGGTCCCGCCGCCTCCTTCAACGATCGCGGAGCTGCGCAGCCAATCCGGACGATAGTCTCGATGCCGCCTATCGCCCGGTCATATCCTGGAACGCGACGCCGCTGCATTTACGGACCTTCAGCCACCAAACCGGTCGAATCGTGTTCTTGATCGCCGAGGCGCGGCTCATCTTCAGCCTGTCCCGTTGACTCGAAAAGCCATTCCGCTGCTCGGGACGCCTGCGCGGCCGCGACAAAGATCGCTCGAGGGTCATCGCGCAACAGAGGAAGCCACCCTGCTAGGTATGCGGCATGATTTTCGTGCGGTACGCTGGCCAATCCCAACCCGGCCAAGAGGAATGCGGAACCGAGCTCGGCCACGAGTTCTTCGGCCGCATAAGCTCGCTTGCCAAATCGTGCCGAGAGATCGCGCGACAGTCGCGCCCTCGCGCCAGTCCAATGTACGAGCTCGTGTGCCGCGGTAGCCGCATATCCCTCGGGGCTCTTGAAATGCTCCCGCATAGGCAGCTGAATGTGGTCGGTTTGCAGGCTATAGAACGCCTGCGTTCCGCCAAACCTGACGACAGCACCCGTCTTATCGAGGAAACGGTCGAATTTGTCCGCGGTCCAATCGCTCTCAAGCTGGGGTTCGCCGTCCGGGGGCAATCCGTCAACTTGGTCGCGATTGAACAACACCGAAGTTCGCAAGACATAACGGCGCTCGGAAGATTCGCCCTCGTCGGCGCCCTCCGCGCCGTTTTGCTGCTTGTCGATTTCCTTATAGAAGACGACGAGGGTGCCCTTTTCGCCGCGACGAACCTGGGCACCTTTGGATTGCCACTGGCGGTAGCTGGCCCAGCGGTTATCGGCAAAGCCCGAGCGCTCGGCAGCGCACCAAAGGTTCAGAATGTTGATCCCGCGATATCGCTGGCCCGTCTTGCCATTCACGGGCAGACCCCCGCCCGTTCGATGCCAGGGACAGACCCATGCACCCGAATGGGTCTGTTGCAACTGCTCGATCAGAGCGTCTGTCACTTGCCGGTATATGCCTGAAACCATGGCCGCGTTCTCCAACGTTTTTCGCTGGGCGGTTCATCGGTCTGGCGCTTGAGTTGCGAGGAGGGGCAGCCAATTCAAGAAGCAGCGTGATCACCGGCTCTTTCAGGTCACCATAAGGCACCCCGTCTTGTCGCGATTCTCGGCCCTCTAAGCTGAATGTGTAACCGTTTGAATAAGCGGTTGTTAAGCAACTAAGCTTGCGCGTCAAATCTTATGAACCAAATGGGAGTATCGGCAACAAGGACGCATAGATGGACGACAGCCCAAGGGTGCAGCTGCCCAATTCAACCGACGGTGAAGCCCCTGGCCCGACGCCTTCCGAAGAGGCCCAAGCCTCTCAAATGGCGGCGGCACTACCTCCGGAGTTCGACCGGACGGACCCTGAGCTTTTTGTGAGGCAATATCTGCGTCACTATCGGTTGGAGATCCTGTTTGACGGCTCTATCGCCGAAACTGATGCTCACTTAAGCCCGCCAAAGACCGTGCCCGAGTTGCTCGCCAAACAGGAGGAAACGGTTCCGGACCTGATTGACCGGATGGTTCTATTCGCCAGGGTCCGCAACTACCGGTTCCAGAGGTCGATTATTTCCACCGCGTGCCGGCGAGTGGCAAAGGGAGCGCAGGGCTCTCGTCGAAAGACAGTGCTGCAGCCGCTGATAGAACCGCCACTTAGTGAGCTGGAAGTTGCCAAATCGCGAGACGAATGGAGACGAGTGGGCACTTTATTCGACCTTGAGCCATCACTCAGCGTTGCCATAATTAAGCACTTCATCTGGCAGGTGAAAGCGAAATCGCTTCGTAAAGGTGTAAAGCATCACTTAATGCCGATTGTTTGGAGCTCTATCCAAGGATCTGGCAAGACGACCTTCGTCAGCAGGCTGGTCGGCCCGCTAAAGGAACTCGCTTGCTTCACCTATTTGAGCGACATCGCCGATACGCGGTCCAAAGGGATTTTCGAGTTTCCCATCGTGGTCATCGACGACATGGCGCCTGAAAAAGGGGTAGCTGTCCTAAAATCCCGGCTCACTGGCGAAAAGATGGCGGGGCGTATGATGCACTCGTCGTCGCCTTCACCATACAGCATCAGGTCTACCCTCATCGGGACAGCCAACACCAGGATCCAGGAGCTGGTCCAGGACGCGACGGGCAGCAGGCGATTTGCGATGCTGCCGTTTCGCAACGGATCCGTGCCAAAGGGCGGCAGTCCGCACATATGGTCGACTGTCGAATCACTTGACTGTCAACTGCTTTGGCGCTCGGTGTCTGCAGCGGAGCCTTCGCCGATTCTAGACGTGCTCGATCAACTGACCCGGCATCAAGGTCAGTTTGTTCCAGAAAGTTCGGTCTTGAGGTGGGCGAAGGGGCTGGATTGCGCCTCAGAAGAGGTGCGCGAAATCCGTTACAAGACCGGAGTGTTGGGTGAAGAGCTGCGTCAACTTTTCATGAGACAAACCCGAGAGAGCATCAGCGCGCAGGCATTCTCGGCCGAGATATTGAAGAACTGCGATGACCCCGCCATGCCATTTGCAAAAAGGCAGAAAACTGAGAAGGGCGCCCTGTATGTCCTGAAGAGCAGCTTTGCTAAGGCCGCGACGCCAAACGCGGTCGTTTCGTCGTCGGCTGTTTTTTCGCCGCCGTCAGATCCGTCAGATCCGTCAGGTCCGCCAGATCCACCAGTTCGCGAGGCTACGCTGGCCGAAGCACACCTCGAACCCGCACCCCTAGGTGCCGACGCCGCAGATGGCAGTGGCGATTAATGAGCCTTGCGAATAAGTATCGCCCAACCCGTTTTTCAGAGGTTTTGGGGCAGCCTCACGCGGTCACATTCCTGTCGACCGTGATCCTGCGCAAGGCAAAGCCTCGGAACCTGCTGCTGTTCGGGTCTCATGCCTCGGGGAAGACGACGCTGGCCCGCCTCTATGCGAAGGCACTGAATTGCTCCGACGTAGCCCCCGATGGTTCCCCCTGCAACCGCTGCACGTTCTGTACGGACGTGGATTACGAGGACTGGGAGTATGATGTTCCCGGGACGGGTGGGGAGGATGCCGACATCGAGGCATGGCTGGACGGGCGCTACCGAAAGCCAACCGACTGGAAAACGACCGTGCTCTTCTTCGACGAAGCGCATGAAATCAAGCCAAAGGCAGCAGACAGTCTGCTCAAACGGGTCGAGGAGCCCTTGCCTGGCGTGGCATTCGTCTTTGCGACCACTGAGCCCAGGGCACTGAAGAATACGTTGCGCTCGCGTCTCATGGCCCTGGAAGTGCGTCGACTCGGCGCGACCGAGGCTGTGAAACTTCTTCGCCACGTTGCGGAACGAGAGGGCATCGCCTACGACATCGACGGCTTGGCGTTGCTGGCATCTATCAAGCGGGGATACCCAAGGGATTTGCTGATCGGGCTCGACCAGTTAGCGGGCATGGGCCCCATAACCTTGCAGTCCGTCAAAAGCATGTTTGGCCTCGATCAGACGGAAAGGCTGATCGACTTATTTCTTGCCTTGGCTGATGCAGACGAGGCACGGCAAATCACCATTCTTGCCGACTGGCCCGAAGAGGTCGGGATTATAGTCAAGTGGATACAGTCCTTTCTGACATCGGTATTTTATCGCGACATTCTAGGTCTCGATTTTGTCGGCGACCCGATCACCCAATCAATTACCGTGGGCAGGTCCGAAATTTTGGGGGGCTTCTGCCGGCGGCTGGATGTGCCTTCGCAACGAGATCTGCGCCCTTTTTGGGAGCCGATGTTGTCTTTCTGGGATCGCCCCTCATCCGACCATGAGACCGAGCTGCAATTGCGCTTGGCGTTGTTTCAGGACCTCGTGAACCGGCGCCTCGGCGAGGCGCGGAGCGCGCTGCAGATCGGGTCCTACGAATCCAAAGGGGAAAGTTTTGGGATCGCCGTTCCCGCGCCAGCCATTCACCCACAGACATCGTCTCAGAGCCTTGTCGAGGCCAACGAAAAGATCGGCCAGCCGAGCAACGAACCAAACAGTCTTGACATCGAGGGCGTCCGCGCGATCGTCAATCGAGCAAGTGCACTGACGCAGGCAACTGGCTACGTGATCAACGCTGCGTTTGAGATATCCTCCTACCCCGGTGTGAAGGCGCCGACCACTGTCGCGAGGGTGCAACGTTTTGTTCGAGAGCTGGAAGAGCAGGCAGCGGGCCGGCCCTCCTCCCTTGCCACGATTACCCTCTTGGAAGCGGGCCAATTCGGCCCGGTTACGGCCCGGATATGTGCCCACCTCACCCAGTTGGACACTCCGGGCGCACAGTCTCGGGTTCAGGAGTGGTTCGACGCCTTCTGGCAAGCCGACGAGGGCGTCCACGACTTTGATAGGCGACTTTCAGACGTGAAACGGGGCATGAAATTCCATTGGGCCGAAGTGATGGGGCTTTGCGCGGGCCTCGGCGGCGATTCCTTTTATCCTGATGTCGGTGCCAGGGCCCTCATGAAGAACCTTCGGGTTCAAAAAACGAGATGGCGACAGCCTGTGGCCATCCCCTATCGAGTGCTGACCTTCACCGGGCTGGTAGGTCAGGACGCTATCGAGAAAGCTGCCTCTGAGGGCATGGGGTTCCTGTCGGCATATGACGACCGCGCATGGCGACATATCAAATCTGAATGGGAGCCAAAAGAATGGCTCGATCGGAACAAGGAGTTTGCCCTTCGTCGTCGCCAAATTGAAGATCTGGAGATCTTTGGAGGCGACCCGGTTCAGCTCGAGGAAAAACGCCGACAAATTCGAGCGAGTTGGCTGGAAGTAAAGTCCCGGCCGCGGCGCTGGATGCCATGGTGGGGGCTTGAAGTCGATTCTTGATGTCGAGTTCCTGCTTGCGCCGCGGTTGCCGCCACGAGTGCTAGTTTACCGCATGAGGACCGGGCTCCTGCGCCACGAGATGGAGCGTGCATTGCGCGACCTCTTCGAACAAGAAGGTCGTGAGCTCTATCCGTGCAGACCCTCCATGGTGGGCTTGGCGAGCGGTGGTCAGGCACTCTTTGATGGCGTCTACCTTTGCGATCTATCACGCGAGACCGAGCAAGATTTGACGCCTGTAGTGAAGGCTCTTAGGGACCGTGAGACATCGTATCTCGCTGTTTTCGCACCGCATGGTTCTCGCTTGTTTGCGGACAAGACATGGCTAGGCGCTGATGGCATCTTGTTGGTGGAAGAGCCGATCGTTACCAGCGACGACATTCCGGACGCCGTCTGGCAATTTGTCGTTGCCAACTGCGACCTTCTTCCGACGGCTACGCCCGTGCCCAAAATCGTAAAAGAGCGTTTCACGGATCAACTCGGCGGAGGCAGATTGGCTTTGCCCAGCCTTGTTCAAGCCTTCGATGCATACGTGGCGCAGTCTTTTGATCAGCGGTCAAAGGAGTTTGTGGAGACCACAGAGCAGCAGGAGGAGGTCAAGGAGCGGAGCCTTCTGGCGGACCCGCTGCTTGATTATCTGGCAGACCCCACATTGCGAGATCGAGCCAATGTCCTCCGAGGCGTTGACCTTCGTGTTAGGAGGGGCCGGTCGTACGAATCGCTCATCGACGATCTTCACCAGTTGAGTGCGAACATCGCGCTGAAGATCTGTTCTGGGCGGGCCGTATCCGTTGATAGGTTCGATTTCGTGCTCTGGATTGCGCTGCTTGTCGCTTGGACGCCGTCTCTACGTTCAGTTGCTACGGAGGGGCATGATGGGGCAATACATCCCAATGAGTTCCTTCAAATTGTTGACCAGTTGCTGCGTGACTTCGCCACTCGTCAAACGTCAGATGGTCGGGACCGGCTGGCTGGCGTTTGGGATCGGATTGGGGATGTCTCGAGAGCACCTCGAGATAACGATCAAGATGAGCTTGGCCTAGAGCAATGCCTGGTGGAACTGCTCGGTCGGCAGGGAACATACGAACCGGAGTGGGTCGTGCGGCTCAGGGCAATCTTTTGCCTTGACGAAACCCAGTTATTGGCAGCGTCGCCGACCCCTTCGGGCAGCGGCCATGATGAGGGCAGGTTTTCGGCAAGGCTTTTCGACGAGATAGTCGGCCGGGACGCGGCCGTCGCCGCCGTAAAGGAACGGTTCGGGGCCGCAAGACACACACCTCTCTTCATCTATGGTCCCGATGGCGTCGGAAAAAAGACCTTCGCTAGGGCGTACGCCAGAGCATTCATGTGCACGGGGAGAGCCGAGGCAGATTATCTTTCTTGCGGAAGATGCGGCGTCTGCATGGCCTTCGACAATGGCGTCCTCGGCTACGCCGAGCTAGACGGCGCGGCGCATGGGAGTTCCTTGGACAGTGTCAGGGGCTGGCTGCGCGACATGAAGTATTTTCGGGCCTTCGCTGAGCGCAATGCGGTCATCCTGGAAAATCCAGAGCGGGCAGGGGGCTTGATCGATACTCTGCTCAAAACGCTTGAGGAAAGGCACAAGGCCACCTTGTTCATCGCCTGCGGCCGCGAGATCAACTCTTTAAGAGCGACGGGCGTGTCTCGCAGTGAGGTGCATCGTTTCGCGCGTCTCAGCAACGCAGATGCTGAGAGCCTCGTCGCCCGCTTTTGTTCCCATTACGGCCAACGTCTGTTACCCGGACCTGTGCTTGACCTGGTACTTGAAAAGGGCGGCGGGTTGCCGCGGCGATTGGCCGAAGCCTGCGCAAACGTTTGTGGCGGAACCGTCATCACAGCGGAAGATGCCGGGAAGGTATTGGGTTTTGGTTGGATAGGTGGAGTCATCGCGACGTGGACGTCGTTGCTGGGGGCCACGTGGACCGAACCTAGCACCCTCATCTCCGATCACGAGGGGGCGTCGCTAGGTGTGGCTGACCAGATGAGAGCGACATTGACTCACATAGCGCCGGGCAACGTGGGCCGAGAACCGGCGCTGCCTTCCTGGCGTCGACACAGCCGTGCCTTGACCCATCTTGCCGATGAGATGGCAAAGAGAGCTGCATCCACGGGACAGAGTTATGACAGCCTATGGGGCCGTCTATCGGCGTTTTGGTGCCTGGACCATGTTGACTTGGTTGGGCAGCGGCAAGCGTTCATGGAGACCCGGCGTATCCTGCGGGGTAATACCCAATGGGCGGCGTAGCACCTTCTTTGCGACTGTCGCGCAATTTAGCGCCCTACGGTCCATATTGAATCGCACTGACCGCTCTGTTTAACCCGCGCCACGACTTGAGGATGGCCGTCGCTGCTTTCTATACCTGAGCCGCGGACGCACGAAGGCTTTCAGGCCTGGCTTCGCCTCCAGCAGGGCTACTATGTCGAAGCCGATATCGATCGAATTGATGGCTGACTGAAGCTGGGCCAGGGCCGACGCCTTGACGTAGCGGCTCGTCTCGCCGGGCGTCGAATGCCCAGTGACATGGTCAAGCACGGCGCGTTCGACACCCGCTTGGTGCATCAAGGTGCTAGCCGAGTGGCGAAAGGAATGGAAATCCAGACCTTTGCGGTACACGCCTATGTCTCGGCGATAACGGGTAAACCACTTCGAAAACGAATGTCCTAAACGATTGTCTGCTCCGCCAGGCTTCAGATTGGGGAACAGTCGCACCTGTCGGGATTTGCGGCACTGGTCCACATATTCCAAAAAGCCGAGCTTAATGAGCGTGACGTGCAACGGTACCTGGCGGGCGGCGTTGGCATTCTTCAGCATCCGAGGCGGCTTATCGTTGATATCGAAGAAGGAGATGCCGTCGGCTTCCTTGACATCTTCTGTGTGCAACTGGGCGATCTCTTCCTGACGCATTCCGGAAAGAATCCCGATCAGGGGAATCCAGTACCGCTCATCCTTTAGGACCAGGGACCCAGGTTCAGCCCGACGCACTTCGGACTTGCACCCAGTGTAGAGAGGAGACGAAAACAGGGTCTCCAATTCGGGCCGGGTCCAGGCGTCGCGCTGCTCCGTGGCCTTCTTTGCAGACCCGAATCGGAAGCCGCTGAAGATGTTCTGGCTGACGGTTCCAGCCGAAAGAGCCGATCCCCAAAGCCCGCTCAGCGCGGAGAAATGTCTTTTGACCGTGCGCTGAGTGATCGGCTGAACGTTGCGCGTTTTGGCTTGCGACTCCGCCACCTTCAGGATTTCGTCGACCGATCGATTTCGATAGGCAGGCGCCTTCGAGTAGTCCCACGGTAGACGCTGTATCTTTTTGCGGAACTCGTCAGCATCGCCTCGAGCATATTGCGCGAGTGGCTTGTCGCCGCATATTTCGGCAAACAAACGATAGCTTGCCTTTGCCTGCCCTGCCGTTTGCTGGTCCCAAATTTTGACCGCGATCTGGTCGCAGCGGAACGCCTCAGCAATCTCCGAAAAATTCGGCCCGCCGCTTGCCACTGGCGGAGAGGGGACCGCCAAAGGGGCCGCGGCCTGGCTTGGCAGGACGGGCGTTGCGCTCGCTCCGCCAAGGGCATCTTTGAGCAGTCTGTCTCGAGGGTCGTGATTGAAGTCGCCGTCCTGGCGTGCCCTTAACTCACTTATAATGTCGATGCTAGCTCGTAGGATCGCCTGACGGATTTGATTGTATTCGCCCGGACCGAGGTCGCCTTCGGCCAGCTTGCTGCGCGCCATCACCACCTGCGCCGCCGGATTGGCCTTCTCGAAATCATTCTTCCGCAGAGCGTCACGCTGCTCGGCGAGCGTATGATCGAGATAATCCGATCGCGCTCGATGATCTTCCTCGGACCACGGCTGCTCCGGGAATAGTCGGCGATGGTCGTCAATCGTCAGGGTCAGTTGATAAAAGTCTTTCACCAACTGGGCAATTTTATCGGATGAGAGCATGGAGGCGGCGGCCGCGAAAAGTCCTTCAGAATGTCTATAGAGCAAATCGGCCCGCATTCTGGCAGAGGCCACGACATTTGTGGATAGGCTCCGGACCAGTTCAGAGCGTCCAATCCGAGATCGCAGCGGCGAGGGTACGACGCGCCGGAAATGAAACACGCCATCTCGTCGAACCACGTTGAGCAGACGACGTCCCCGCCCTGATTTGTAGCAGTCAATTGTAGCAAGGGGGTGTGATTGTCTCTCCTCGGATGAAGAAAGTGAGTCAGAACAATCGCTTAGAGGATTGTTGGCTGGGGCGCCAGGATTCGAACCTGGGAATGTCGGTACCAAAAACCGATGCCTTACCGCTTGGCGACGCCCCAGCAGGCGGGGCATGCCCGCTTGCGCGCGGCCTTATAGGACGGGGCGAAGCAAAGCTCAATGCCGCAACATCAACTAAAAGCGGCTGCGATACGGGTCGCTATTGCTGCCAGTTCGTCGCTTGATCGCCAGCGGCTCATCCCGGGCCGCCCGCTGCCGCACGCCTGCTTCGCTCGCCTGGCCGACATCGGGGCAATCCTGCTTCCGCGAAGCCGACGACGCTGCTTTGCTCACGCCTGGGCCACACGTGCACGGCAATCCTGCAGGACCGCCGCAAGCGTCTCCTCGAAAGAATGCTCGGGCGCCCAGCCAAGCAGGGTCCGGGCGCGGGTCGCATCGCCGACGATGCATGGCAGGTCGCTTGGCCTCATCCGCAAAGGATCCTGCTCCACGACGATCTTGACGCTACTTTGCGCCAGCAGCAGATCCAGAATATCTGCCATCCGCCAGGAGAGGCCGGACGCAAGGTTGAAGATGGTGTTCGGCGCAAGCTTGTTGCTGTTCAAGACCGCGCGCGCATAGGCATTGGCAATGTCGCGCGCGTCCAGAAAATCGCGCCTGGCGTCGAGATTGCCGACGCGGATGAGCGGCGGAGCGAGGCCTGCTTCGATCCGCGCGATCTGCATGGCGAAGGCCGGCACTGCGAATGCCTCAGTCTGGCCCGGTCCCGTATGATTGAAGGGACGCATCCGAACGCATTTCAACCCCCGGTACGACAGCGCGCCGAGCGCGAGGTCGGCCGCGGCCTTGGTTGCGGCGTAGTCGTCGACCGGGGCAAGCAGCGTGCTTTCGTCGAGCGGTCGTCCGGTCTTCGCGCTTTCGCCATAGACCAGACCGGATCCGACATGGACGAGCCAGCAGTCCGGAGCCGTGTTGAGGATGGCATTGGCCACGTTGAGCGCGCCGTCCACGTGGATGCGCCACGTGTTTCGTGGATTCGCCTGGGCGGCATCGGGGGCCGCGACCGCCGCCAGGTGGATGACATGCGTTGGCCGATGACGGGCCATGGCCTCATGGACGGCGGCCGTATCCGTCACGTCCAGCTCTTCGACCTGGCCGAAAGCGGGGTGCGGGCCCCCATCCTTGGAGGTCGCGGCAATGACGACCTCAGGGCCGCAGATCTTGCGCAATGCCTCGCCGACATAGGGGCCGACGAAACCGTTGGCGCCGGTCATCAAAACGCGCATGCCGGCCTCACGAACCATGAAGCGTTGTCCGGATGCGGATGCGTGGCGGAACGCGGCGTCACAACGGCTTCCCTTTCAACGCCTGGCGGCTGCGTGGCGCGCGAGATCGGCGTCCACCATCTCGCGGATCATCTCTTCCAGGGAGATCGTCGCTTCCCATCCGAGCTTCGCCTTAGCCTTGGCCGGATTGCCGAGCAGGATCTCGACTTCCGCCGGCCTGAACAGGTCTGGATCGATGACAAGATGGTCGTTCATCTTCAACCCGACATGCTCGAAGGCGATCCTGCACATGTCGCGCACCGTCGTCGTCCTGCCGGTGGCGACCACATAGTCGTCGGGCTTTCCCTGCTGCAGCATCAGCCACATGGCGCGGACATAATCCCTGGAGTGGCCCCAGTCGCGCCTGGCGTCGACGTTGCCCAGGCGCAGCTCCCTCGCCAGCCCCATCTTGATGCGCGCGACGGAGTCCGTGACTTTGCGTGTCACGAATTCGATGCCGCGAAGCGGCGATTCGTGATTGAACAGGATGCCGCTCGAGGCATGCAGGCCGAAGCTCTCGCGATAATTGACGGTGATCCAATGGCCATAGGCCTTGGCCACCGCATAGGGCGAGCGGGGATGGAAAGGCGTGGTCTCCGACTGCATCGGCTCCTGGATAAGGCCGTACATCTCCGACGACGAAGCCTGATAGAAACGCGCCCCGGGCACTTCAAGACGCAGCGCCTCCAGCACATTGGTGACGCCGATGCCGGTGACATTGCTCGTCAGGATAGGCTGCTGCCAGGACGATTTGACGAAAGACTGCGCGGCAAGGTTGTAGACCTCGTCAGGCCTTACGTCGCGCATGGTTCGGGTCAGGCCCGACAAGTCCGTGATGTCGCCATCCACGATCCGCACGTCGTCCTCGATGCCCAGCCATTTCAGCCGCATCGTATTGACGTCGGCCGTGCTCGACCGTCGCGCCAACCCGTGGACTTCATAGCCCTTCGAAAGCAGGAGCTGCGCCAGATAGGCGCCGTCCTGCCCGGTAATGCCGGTTATCAATGCTGCTTTTGTCATCAATGGTCCGGTGATCGGGCGAGATGCAGGGCGCAAATCCCCATCGTTGCTGAATTGGCCGCTCTACGCCTGCGGCAACCGCCGGCACCGCTGTCATTATACAGCCCCGGCCTGATCCGCCAGTGCGGTATCCTGGGCCCGTTCCAGCGCCATTTCCACGATTTCGCTTGCCCTTTCATGGCTGGCGGCCTCGGCATAGCAGCGAAATTCGGGAGCGTTGCCGGAAGGCCGCAGATGGATGATCTCGCCGCTGGTCATTCGCGCTCTCAGACCGTCGGTCTCGTCTACATCCGCCACCGTGCCGAAGGGCGCCAGGAACCGCTGCAACGCGTCGCGGTCGGCGAGCTTGCGCATCAAGCTGCGCGATGTCTCGACCGGGAAGTTCTCGAGCCGCTCGCTGGCGCAGACCGGAAGATTCCAGGTTTCACGCAGGTTGGAGAGCGTTTTGCCGGCCGATGCCACCGTGCCCAGCACCGCCAGGATGGGCAGGAAC
>NZ_RZSA01000500.1:0-4790 GCF_003998075.1 Mesorhizobium sp. M2A.F.Ca.ET.037.01.1.1
GCCTCCAACTGTCCCCTGGAACACGCGAAACCCCCTATCTGTTCCCGTCAAAGGCGCTATAGATGCCCGCCGATCCACTGGACCCCAGCTCATGCCCGCCAAGCTTTCGGTCAATCTCAACGCCGTCGCCATGCTGCGCAACCGCCGCGACCTGCCGTGGCCGAGCGTCATCGGACTTGGCCGCATTGCCCTTGCCGCCGGCGCGCATGGGTTGACGGTGCATCCCAGGCCCGACGAGCGGCACACAAGGCATTCCGACCTGCCGGAGATCAGGGCGCTGATCGACGACGAATTCCCAACGGCGGAGTTCAACATCGAGGGCTATCCGACGGAGGATTTCCTGGCACTGGTCGAAAAGAACCAGCCCGAGCAGGTGACGCTGGTGCCGGACGACCCGGCGCAGGCAACCTCCGACCATGGCTGGAACTTCGTCGCCCAAGCGGCGTTCCTCACTCCGATCGTCAAGCGGTTGAAGAAAAGCGGATTCAGGGTGTCGCTGTTTTCCGACGCGGACCCTGCGGGCGTGAATGCGGCACGCGATACCGGCGCCGATCGCATCGAGCTCTATACCGGTCCCTATGGAGGTTTCCATTCCGATTCGGCAAAAGCGGCGAAAGAACTGGAAAGGCTGGGAAAAACCGCCGACGCCGCATTCAAGGCCGGGCTCGGCGTCAATGCCGGACACGATCTGACCGTGGAGAACTTACCGCCATTGGCCAAACGCATCCCGGCATTGGCCGAAGTATCGATCGGACATGGGTTGACAGCCGATGCGCTGGAGTATGGCATGGACGGCACGGTCGGGCGGTTCTTGAAGGCCTGCGGATGGTAGGGGACTTTGGGTAGTTTCGGCAGTCTTGGTGTGTCGCGCGCGTCGCGGTGGCCTCGGAGCGTGACGAATTCGGTAAAGTGGGGTTCATGGTGCTAGCCAACGCCAGCGAAACGGAATCCCTCGAACGCTCGGGCCATGCCGAAACCGAGCGGCAGCACAGCACTAAGGTGCTCATGCTTGGCGCGCTGGGCGTCGTCTATGGCGACATCGGCACGAGCCCGATCTACGCCTTTCGCGAGGCGCTGCACGCGTCTTCGAGTTCGGTTGCCCGCAATGACGTACTCGGCGTGCTGTCGCTGATCGTCTGGGCGCTGACGATCATCGTCACGGTCAAGTATGTCGCCTTCGTGCTCAGGGCCGACAACAAGGGCGAGGGCGGCACGCTGTCACTGATGGCGTTGGCGCGCAGCGCCTATCCCCCGGGCTCCAGGCTCATCCTGGTGATCGGCATTTGCGGCGCGGCGCTGTTCTTCGGCGATTCAATCATCACCCCGGCGATCTCGGTACTGTCGGCGGTCGAAGGCCTGGAAGTCGTCACGCCTGCGCTCGATGCCTTCGTGGTTCCGATCACGCTGGTCATTCTGGCGGTGCTTTTCGCCGTGCAGCGCTTCGGCACGGGCAAGGTGGCGGCGGTGTTCGGGCCCGTGACGGCGACATGGTTCGTGGCGATCGGCGCGGCCGGCGTCTACCACATCGTCGATGACCCGTCGGTTTTCTTGGCGATCAATCCATATTATGCGATCTACTACCTGGCCACGACGCCGACCGGAGCCTTCGTTACCGTCGGCGCGGTCTTCCTGGCGGTGACCGGCGCGGAGGCTCTCTATGTCGACCTCGGCCATTTCGGCCGCAAGCCGATCGTGATGGCCTGGTTCGCGATCGTGTTTCCCTGCCTGCTGCTCAACTATTTCGGCCAGGGCGCCTTCGTGCTCTCGCATGGCGGCAAGCCGACCAACCCGTTCTTCCAGATGCTGCCCGAATGGGCGCTAATGCCGATGGTGGGCCTAGCGACAGCGGCCACGGTCATCGCCAGCCAGGCCGTCATTTCCGGCGCCTTCTCGCTGACTAGGCAGGCGGTGCAGCTCAACCTTCTGCCGCGCATCGAAGTGCAGCACACGTCCGAGATGCAGAGCGGCCAGATCTATATGCCGAGGGTCAACCTTCTGGTCGCGCTTGGCGTGATGCTTCTGGTCGTCGGCTTCGGCAGCTCGAGCGCGCTTGCGTCGGCCTACGGCATTTCGGTGACCGGCGAGATGCTGATGACGACTATCCTTTTGTTCGTGGTGATGCGCTGGCTGTGGAAATGGCAGGTTGCGACCGCACTGGCCCTGGTGGTGCTCTTCGGCGTCATCGATCTCGGTTTCTTCTCGGCCAATGTCGTCAAAATCGTCGAGGGCGGCTGGGTCTCGATCACTGTCGCCTGTCTGATGGGGCTGATTATGTGGACCTGGATCCGCGGTACCCGCTACCTGTTCGACAAGACGCGCCGCAACGAGATCCCACTCGACTTCCTGGCGTCGAATCTCCTGAAGAAGAAGCCGCAGCTCGTCTCGGGCACGGCCGTGTTCCTGACCAGCGATCCCTTAAGCGCGCCGACCGCGCTGATGCACAGCCTGAAACACTACAAGGTGCTGCACGAGAAGAACGTCATCCTGTCGGTGGTGACGGCGCCGCAGCCGGTGGTGCCGGACAGCGAGCGCGTGAAGATGGAGACGGTCAACGAGCTGTTCATGCGCGTGACGCTGACCTTCGGCTACATGGAGCAGCCCAACATTCCGCGCGCCTTGGCCATCTGCCGCAAGCAGGGCTGGAAGTTCGACATTATGACGACGTCGTTCTTCCTGTCGCGGCGCTCGCTGAAGGCCTCACCCAATTCCGGCATGCCGGTCTGGCAGGACCGGCTGTTCATCAGCCTGGCGCGCTCGGCGGCGGATGCCACTGAGTATTTCCAGATCCCGACCGGGCGAGTGGTCGAGATCGGCACGCAAGTGGCCATCTGAACGAGAGCGGCTTGCGCCGGATGAACAAACGCGGGCCGGTCCGTAGACCAAAAGCCGTGCGCCGGCGGCATGGGAGCCCTCACGCAAGGGCACTTGATATTGCACTGCAGCAAGCGTAGAGCACCGCGCGTTTTATCGGAGTGTCGTCCATGGCCCTCGCCAATGGTGGTGCAGACGCAGAACCCGCCGACCAGTCGAGTCACGCTGAGATTGAGCAGCATAGCACCAAGGTGCTGATGCTGGGCGCGCTCGGCGTGGTCTATGGCGATATCGGCACGAGCCCGATCTATGCGTTCCGCGAGGCGCTGCACGCCTCTTCCGGCGGTGATGTCGCGAACCGCGCCGACATCCTGGGCGTGCTGTCGCTGATCATCTGGTCGCTGACCATAACGGTGACGGTGAAATACATCATGTTCGTGCTGCGCGCCGACAACCGCGGCGAGGGCGGCGTGCTGTCGCTGATGGCGCTGGCGCGCAGCAGTTTCGCTACACGTTCCGCGATTATCCTGGCCATAGGCATCGTCGGCGCCTCGCTGTTCTTCGGCGATGCGGTCATCACGCCAGCCATCTCGGTGCTATCGGCGGTCGAAGGCATGAATGTCGTGACGCCGGCCTTCCAGCCTTACGTCGTTCCGTTGACGCTGGTCATTCTCGCCGTGGTCTTTGCCGTGCAGAGGTTCGGTACTGGGGGCGTCGGTCTGGTATTCGGTCCGGTGACTGCAATCTGGTTTCTGGCCATCGGCCTGTCCGGTCTCAACCACATCATCGACGATCCGGAAATCCTGTGGGCCATCAGCCCGCATTACATCGTGGCTTTCCTGATCAATTCACCCGATGTGTCTTTTGTCACTATCGGCGCCGTGTTCCTGGCCGTCACCGGAGCCGAGGCGCTCTACGCCGATCTTGGTCACTTCGGCCGCAAGCCGATCGTGCTGGCATGGCTGGCGATTGTGTTTCCCTGCCTGCTTTTGAACTATGCCGGGCAGGGCGCCTATGTGCTCGCCAAGGGCGGCACGGTCGGCCATCCGTTCTTCGAGATGAACGAGGGCTGGGCGCTCATCCCGATGGTGGTGCTGGCGACGGCGGCAACTGTTATTGCCAGCCAGGCTGTGATCTCCGGCGCCTATTCTCTGACCAGGCAGGCGGTGCAGCTCAACATGCTGCCTCGGCTCGAAATCCTGCACACTTCGGAAAAGCAATCCGGGCAGGTTTACATGCCGCGCGTCAACATGCTGCTGGCGTTGGTGGTGATGCTGTTGGTGGTCGGTTTCGGGGAGTCCAGCAAGCTGGCTTCGGCCTACGGCATCTCGGTGACCGGGAACATGTTGGTGACGACGACGCTGCTCTTCGTCGTCATGACTCGGATCTGGAAATGGAACATCTGGCCGGCAGTTGCGCTGACGGCATTGTTCGCGCTTATTGACGTTGGCTTCTTTGCCTCCAACATCGTCAAGGTGTTCGAGGGCGGCTGGGCCTCGCTCGCTGTTGCCTTCGCCATCATCCTCGGCATGTGGACCTGGGTGCGGGGCAGCCGCTACCTATTCGACAAGACGCGCCGCAACGAGATCCCGCTCGATTTCCTGGCGGCGAACCTGCTGAAGAAGAAGCCACAGCTGGTCTCAGGCACCGCCGTGTTCCTGACCAGCGATCCGCTCAGCGCGCCGACGGCGCTGATGCACAGCCTGAAACACTACAAGGTGCTGCACGAGAAAAACGTCATCCTGTCGGTGGTGACCGCGCCGCAACCGATCGTGCCCGACAGCGAGCGGGTCAAGCTGGAGACGGTCAACGAACTGTTCATGCGCGTGACGCTGACCTTCGGCTATATGGAGCAGCCCAACATTCCGCGCGCGCTGGCCATCTGCCGCAAGCAGGGCTGGAAGTTCGACATCATGACGACGTCCTTCTTCCTGTCGCGGCGCTCGCTGAAGGCTTCACCCAATTCCGGCATGCCGATC
>NZ_RZSA01000501.1:0-4786 GCF_003998075.1 Mesorhizobium sp. M2A.F.Ca.ET.037.01.1.1
GGCAGGTCCAGCGCCTGCACTGGAAGGAAGACCTGCTCGCCACCATTGACAAGCGCACGCATTCCGCGCCGTTGCCGCTGGCCGACGTCGAGCAGCAATTCGCCGCCTCCCGTGATGTCGATTACACCCCGGTGACGGTGACGGGCACCTTCCTGCACCAGGGCGAGCGGCATTTCTTTTCCACCTGGGAAGGCGAAAGCGGCTTCAACGTCTACACGCCCCTGCAACTCGAGGACGGCCGCTTCGTGCTCGTCAACCGCGGCTTCGTTCCCTACGACCTCAAGGATCCGGCCAAGCGCCGACAGGGCGAGGTCGCCGGCAAGGTGACGGTGACCGGGCTTGCGCGCAATCCGCTTCCCGCAAAACCGTCGATGATGCTTCCTGACAATGATGTCGCCAAGAACATCTTCTACTGGAAGGACCGCGATGTCATGGCGGCGACCGCCGGCCTGCCGGCCGGGTTCGTGCTGGTTCCGTTCTTCATCGATGCCGACAAGACGCCGAATCCCGGCGGCCTGCCGGTCGGTGGCGTCACCATCATCGACCTGCCGAACAACCACCTGCAATACGCGGTCACCTGGTATGGCTTGGCCGCCGCTCTCGCCGCCGTCCTGATCCTGAGTCTGCGCCGCCCGGCGAAAGAAGCGTGAAACGGCCGCTCTTGACAGGGCAGGGGTGCGCACCTCATTTCCCTCCAGCTTTCCGACTGAACCGGCCTGAATTTGATGATTGAGAAAAAGCCACCGCTGACGATCAGGCTCTGCCAGCCGCGCGGCTTCTGCGCCGGTGTCGACCGCGCCATCCAGATCGTGGTGCTGGCGCTGAAGAAATACGGCGCGCCGGTTTATGTCCGCCACGAGATCGTGCACAACCGCTACGTCGTCGAAGGGCTGCAGAGCCTCGGCGCCGTCTTCATCGAGGAACTGTCCGAGATTCCGCCGGAGCATCGCCAGTCGCCCGTGGTCTTTTCCGCGCATGGCGTGCCGAAATCGGTGCCGGCGGATGCCGAGGCGCGCAACCTCTTCTACCTCGACGCCACCTGTCCGCTCGTCTCCAAGGTGCACAAGCAGGCGATGCGCCACCAGCGGCTTGGCCGCCATGTGCTTCTGATCGGCCACGCCGGGCATCCGGAGGTGATTGGCACGATGGGCCAGTTGCCGGAAGGCGCCGTGACGCTGATCGAGACCGAGGCCGACGCCGCGCGCTTTGTGCCCGTCGACGCCTCGGCGCTGGGCTTCGTCACCCAGACGACCTTGTCGGTCGAGGACACCGCCGGCATCATCCGGGCTCTGCAGGAGCGGTTTCCCGAACTGCACGCGGCCGCGGCCGAATCGATCTGCTATGCCACCACCAACCGCCAGGAAGCGGTGAAGGAGACGGCCGCCGGTGCCGATCTGTTCCTCATTGTCGGCGCGCCCAACTCGTCCAATTCGCGTCGTCTTGTCGAAGTGGCGGAGCGCGCCGGCGCCACCATGTCGCTTCTCGTGCAGCGCGCCGCCGAAATTCCGTGGGATGAGATCGCCGGGATCAGGACGCTTGGCCTGTCGGCCGGCGCCTCGGCGCCGGAGATCATCGTCGACGAGATCATCGATGCGTTCCGGCAGCGTTTCGACGTCACCATCGACCTGGCGATAACGGCCACGGAAACGGAGGATTTTCCGGTGATGCGGGTACTGCGCGATGTCGAACTGACGGCGGCCGACATGGCCTTCGTCAATGGAGCGGCGTGAAACCGGATGGCCGTCTACACCGACGTCAGCGAAGGCGAATTGACCGCATTCCTCAAAGCCTATCCGGTGGGGGAACTGCTCTCCTACAAGGGCATCGCCGAGGGCACCGAGAATTCCAATTTCCTGGTCCACGCCTCCACCGGCTCCTACATCCTGACGCTTTACGAGAAGCGCGTCGACAAGGCCGATCTGCCGTTCTTCCTCGGCCTGATGGGCCATCTCGCCAGGAAGGGCATTTCCTGCCCGCTGCCGGTCACGGCGCATGACGGCACCGTCATCGGCACGCTCGCCGGCCGTCCGGCCGTCATCATCACCTTCCTCGAAGGCCTGTCGCTCAGGCGCCCGACCGCCGCGCATTGCGCGGAAGTGGGCAAGGCGCTCGCCAGCCTCCATATTGCCGGCCAGGATTTCCAGATGAGAAGGCCGAACGCGCTGGCGATCGATGGCTGGCGCAAGCTCTGGGCGGCCTCGCGCGAGCGGGCCGACGAGGTCGAGCCGGGCCTCGCCGCCGAAGTCGATGCCGACTTCGCCGATTTCGAACGCAACTGGCCGAACGACCTGCCGCAAGGCATCATCCACGCCGACCTGTTCCCGGACAATGTCTTCTTCCTCGGCGAGAAGCTGTCCGGGCTGATCGACTTCTATTTCGCCTGCGACGATCTCTACGCCTACGATGTCGCCACCTGCCTCAACGCCTGGTGCTTCGAGAAGGATTTTTCCTTCAACCTGACCAAGGGGACAGCGCTGCTCGCCGGCTACCAGTCGGTGCGGCCGCTTGGAAACGACGAGAAGGCGGCTATGCCGATCTTGGCGCGCGGCTCGGCGCTGCGCTTCATGCTGACCCGCCTCTATGACTGGCTGACCATCCCGGATGGCGGACTGGTGATGAAGCGCGACCCGACCGAATATATCCGCCGCATGCGCTTCCACCGCGCGATCAGGTCGCCATCCGAATACGGGCTGACATGAACAAAAAGATCGAGATCTTCACCGACGGCGCCTGCTCGGGCAATCCCGGGCCGGGCGGCTGGGGCGCCGTACTGCGCTACAACGGCGTCACCAAGGAACTGTCCGGTGGCGAGGCCGAGACCACCAACAACCGCATGGAGTTGCTGGCCGCCATCACCGCGCTCAATGCGCTGAAGGAACCTTGCACGGTCGACCTCTACACCGACAGCAAATACGTCATGGACGGCATCTCCAAGTGGATCCATGGCTGGAAGAAGAACGGCTGGAAGACCGGCGAGAGGAAGCCGGTCAAGAATGGCGAGCTCTGGCAGGCGCTCGACGAGGCCAACCGGCGCCACAAGGTCACCTGGAACTGGGTGAAGGGCCATGCCGGCCACCCGGAGAACGAACGCGCCGACGAACTGGCCCGGCAAGGCATGGCGCCGTTCAAGCCGAAGCTGGCACGGCCTGCGCCGGTTGCGGCAGCGCCACAGAAAGCCGCTCCAACCGGCAAACGCGCACCCCGGCGCTCTACGCAGAGCTACTGACGCGAGACTTCTACAGCTAACGGATCAGAAGCGCCGTCGAGAACATGCCGAGCGCGAACACCGTATGCGCCACGAGGTTCAGCGCGCGCACCTTCGTCGGATTGGGAAGTTTTGATGCCGCCCAACCGGCGCCCATGCCCGGCGCCAGCAGGAACCATCCGGCGCCGACCGTGACGATGCCGAGGATGAAGGCGGGCAGGAAGGTCGGCGCGGCCAGCCAGCCCGCGCCGGCGAGCACGACCAGGATTACGCCGTAGAGCATGCCGACGAGGTAGTGGAAGACCCAGCCTAGCGCCTTTTCATGCGCATAGGGCGCGGCCTTGCCGATATCGTCGTGAAAGACCTTTTCGGGCAGATGCCGGACCCAGCGTCCGACCATGCCCCAATTGGGCAAGGGCTGGCCGACCGCCTTGTTGAGGATGATCGCCCAGATATCCATGAACACCGTGGCGCCGATGCCGATCGCGACCGCGCGCCAGGCGATGTCGAGCATTAGAGCTGCCCGAGGATATGAGCCGCGCCGCTCTCGTCGACGCCCGGCTTGGTTTCGACATTGAGCGCGGTGACCTTGCCGTCGTCGACGATCATCGAGAAGCGCTTCGAGCGCAGGCCCATGCCGGCCGCGGAAAGATCGTTGTCGAGGCCGACCGACTTGGCGAAATCGCCGCTGCCGTCGGCGAGGTAGAGGATCTTGCCTTCCCCGCCGGTGAAGTGCGCCCAGGCGCCCATGACGTGGACGTCGTTGACCGAAACCACGGCGATCGTGTCGACGCCGCGCGCGAGGATGGCGTCATGGTTCTCGAGATAGCCGGGCAGGTGGTTGTTGCTGCAGGTCGGCGTGAAGGCGCCGGGGACGCCGAACAGCACCACCTTCTTGCCGGCGAAGATCTCGTCGCCGGTGATCGGCTTGGCGCCGTCGGCGGTCATCACCTTGAAGTTCGATGCGGGCAGTTTTTCGCCAACCGAAATGGTCATGGGTTCCTCGCTTGCGAGATGGGGAAGATTGATGCTTTCGATATCGGACCGGACAGTTTCCCGCAACCGTTGCGCTAATGCTGGATCAAGGGAAAGGCAGCAACCCGTCGACCGAACCCTCGGCGCTGGTCAGCGTGTAATACAGCCCGCCATCGCTCGGCGTCGCCGACGGCCGGTCGAGGATCGGCACGGTGAAGACGAGCTTGCCGTCCTTCTGGCTGCGCACCGGCGCGCCGAACATGTAGTCGCGCTCGCCGGCGATGAAGAAGTCGACCGATTCCGGATCCCCGGGCGACTGCGCCTGGACGACAAGGGTTTCGTGGTCGCCGGGCAGCACGTTGATGCCGAAATCGGACCGGGCCGGGGAAGGCAGCGTCGCAAGCGCGGTTTTTACCAGCACGGCGTCGGTCGCATTGTCGGGATCGGAGCCGGGGTCGACGCTGAGCCGGGTCTGCACCGGAATGCAGATCGTCTCGCAGATGCCGAGGAAGACATGAGCGTCAATCGTCGCAGGTTGGCCGGGCGAAGACACCGTGAAGGTCACAGGCAGCGACACCGGACGATCATAGCCGGCCCATTTTCCGT
>NZ_RZSA01000502.1:0-4781 GCF_003998075.1 Mesorhizobium sp. M2A.F.Ca.ET.037.01.1.1
ACCATGTCCAAGGCTCGATGGTGATCAGCAGCGAACGGCCGCGCTGCTGGGCGTAGGCGTCGGCCAGCGGCAGTGTCGACAGGTCGACGTCTTCCCAAGGCAGGAACAGTTCCTCGATGCTGGCCGACTTGTCATTGCTGAAATCGCCATAAGGATCGTAGGAGCCGAACGCCGACGCGGCCGAGCTCGTCTTGATCGGATCCGTTCCCGTCTGCGAACCCGCCGACGCTGGCAAGGCCACGCTGAGAATAAGCGCCGACACAAGCGCGGTTGCTGTAGAGAGTTTCATACCCGCCTCCGATGGGCTTCAATGTCCCGCTGGACCTTGAAGCTTGCCACAACGTGCCGACTGAAGCCGGCACGCAAACCCAATATCGGTTTGCCGACGTGATGCGGGTTTTCTGAGCGACTAGAACTGGCACGTTCTACGCTGTGCCGTCCGTTATTGTGGTCTCTCCAACCTCTATAGCTGGATCTTGAGACGAGGTCGCCGCGATACTCACAAATTCGCGTCAACATTACGATATTAACCCTCTCTCATATGAGAGCCTATGCTCGGCGAGAGTCAAGCGCAATTAACCGTTACTTAACCTTATAGCTGCCGGTATGGTTAACGGAAGGTGGCTCGCGCTGGCCCCGTGCGTTTCACCTCAGCCGGGCGTTGCGGCCGCGCGCCGACCGTGAAGGTCGCGGAAGCCGCGGTTGGTTAACCAGTTTCCAATAAGCTTGGTTAACGAAAACCTAATTCTGTTGACACTGCATTAGCTCAAGCTGATTCTGTAGCGGGGATGAATGCGTTCGACCGGCTCAGCCGGGCGGACAGGGCGTGGGTAGTATGGGCGTATCTGGGGATGCCGGCGTTGTCGGCGGCAAAACGACGTCAATGGGCAAGGCTGGCGCGGTTTCGACCGGCCACGGCCCCAAGGGTCCTTATCTCGTGCCGGTGCTCACGCCGCGCCAGCAATTGATCTTGCGGCTTGGCCTTGCTTCCTGGTTCGTCGCGCTGGCTTTCTTCTGGTCCTGGTGGCTGCGGCCCGAGCATATCGATCATGTCGGGCCCTTTGCCTTCGCCACAATCGTGCTGGCCTGGCTGACCTTGATGCCGATGTATTTCCTGCTCAACGTCCATGCCTCGAGGAAGTCGTCGAAGCTGCACATGATCCCGAAGCATTCGCGCGTCGCCATGGTGGTCACCAAGGCGCCGTCGGAGCCTTTCGCCGTGGTGCAGCGCACATTGGAAGCGATGCTGGCGCAGGACTATCCGCACGACACCTGGCTTGCCGACGAGGATCCGACCGAGGCGACGGTTCGCTGGTGCGACGCGCATGGCGTGCTGATTTCGACCAGGCGCGGCCGCGAGGACTATCACCGCAAGACCTGGCCGCGCCGGACCCGCTGCAAGGAAGGCAATCTGGCCTTCTTTTACGACCACTACGGTTACGAGCGCTACGACTTCGTCGCCCAGATGGACGCCGATCACGTGCCGACGCCGACCTATCTGAGGGAAATCCTTTATCCCTTCGCCGATCCCGCCGTCGGCTATGTCTCGGCGCCCAGTATCTGCGACAACAATGCCAACGAAAGCTGGGCCGCGCGCGGCCGGCTGTTTGTGGAAGGTATGCTCCACGGCCCCCTGCAATCCGGCTACACCAGCAACGGCGCCCCGCTCTGCATCGGTTCGCATTATGCCGTGCGCACCATTGCGTTGCGGCAAGCTGGTGGGCTGGGTCCTGAACTGGCCGAGGACCATTCAACCTCGATGCTGATCAACGCCGCCGGATGGCGCGGCGTCCATGCCATCGATGCAATCGCGAATGGCGACGGTCCGCAGACTTTCGCCGATCTGATTACTCAGGAATTCCAATGGTCGCGTAGCTTGACGACCATCCTGCTTGAATACACGCCGACATATCTGTCCAAGCTCAGCCCGAGGCTCAGACGGCAGTTCGTATTCTGCCAGCTCTGGTATCCCATGTTCGCCTTGTTCGCGATGGCGACATATATCATGCCGATCTACGCGCTTTTGTCGGGCGACAATTTTGCCAACGTGGCGTATCCGGAATTCCTTTTCTACTATATGCCAAGCGCGGCCATCCCGATTGCTCTGGTGATCTTTCTAAAGAGGTTAGGTCTCTCGCGTCCATTCTCGGCGAAGGCTGTCAGTTGGGAAGGGACACTCTTCCATCTGTTCGCGCGCTGGCCCTGGGTGATGGCAGGAACGCTGGCATCGGTTCGCGATTATCTGACCAAGTCATTCGTCGATTTCCGCGTCACTCCAAAAGGCAGCGGCCCAAAACACCTTCTGCCCGCCCGCGTCATCGTGCCATACGCCCTGCTTGCGGTTGGTGCTTCGTTGCCGGTTCTTCTTGTGGAGCATCCTTCGAGGGCCCTCGGTTTCTACTGGTTGGCCGCGTTCAATGCGACGATCTACGGATTGCTGGTCGTGGTGATAGTTGGCAAGCATCTGACAGAGAACAAGATTTCGCTGCGGCAAAACGTAGGCAAGTTTGCCCTGCAAGGATCGCTCGCCGCCGTCGCCGTATTAATCCCGCTGGCGGGATTTTACGATCGCGGGCTGCAAGGCATATATGGACTGCAGCAGGGCGCCGGCCTACACATCGTCAAGGTCACGTATCCGGTTTCCGGTGCAGGCCGCGGCGAGCTCGGAAGCCAAAGGTTCCGCTTTGATCCCGGTTGGGGTGAATGAAGCCTCAAGAGTCGAATGAATGGTCGAATGGAATGCCCGGAGACAGCTGTCGTTCATAGTTCAAATCCTATTCGGCGGACTCGCTTCTTTGGTGGTCGTCGTCGCGCGCGAATGCGTGTGATTAGTCTGGACGCGACGACGCTAAGCCCTGGCAAGCGGGCATCTCCTGCTCACCATCATGCCTAATCCCGAGTATAGGCCGCAGATAGACTCGCTGCGAGCGGTTGCTGTATTCGCCGTCATGTACTCGCACTTCTGGGATGAAGCCTCACCCTGGGGGCATTATGGTGTTCGGCTGTTTTTTGTTATCAGCGGTTACCTGATCACGGGTATCTTGATCCGATCGAAAGAAGTGGCCCGATCGCAGGGCGCTCTCGGAGTCATCCTGGTCTTCTATCTGCGGCGGGCCCTGAGGATTTTTCCGGCATATTACGTGATGCTGACCTTGGCGGCCGCCTTCTTGCCCGAAATCCGGACATCGTTGCCCTGGCACGCTGCCTACCTCTCCAATGTCTTGTTTGCGCTAAACGGTAACTGGGACCCCTGGCAGCTCGCCCATCTGTGGAGTTTGAGCGTCGAGGAGCAGTTTTATTTGTTTTGGCCGCTGCTGATCGTACTGAGCCCTCGTCAAACACTAATCCCGACGCTGATTGGGGTCATCCTTGCGGCAGTCGCCTTTCGGGCAGCCATCATGTTCTATCTTCCGGAAGGGCCGGCCCGTTACGTGCTGACGCCGGCCGCGTTTGACGCTTTGGGCGCCGGCGCCCTTCTCGCGGCGATCGAAGCTTCCAATCGACTGACCGATGTGCTGCGGTGGAGACTGGCGATAGCAAGCGTCGCGGCCATCGCCATCGTGGCGGTTTCATTCACGCTGCAGGCGGCCATGTTCAACTTCGTCCTCGGCGACTTCCTGACGGTCGTACCTTTGGTCGCTGTCGTGTGTTGGGCGAGCGCAGGTGCCAAGGGCCTGATCAAGCGACTGGCAGAGAACTCCGTTTTGCGATATCTGGGCCGTATCAGCTACGGGATCTATCTTTATCATTTCCCCGCACTGGCCGTCGTCTTCCTGTTCTGCGAATCCTTCGAGACGCAGTTTCCTCCGCTCGGTCCGATCCGGTTCGTGATTGCGGGCCTGGTCACGGTCGCGGCTGCCGCGACCTCCTGGCACTTGTTGGAACAACCGTTGAGCCGCCTGAAGGCGAGACTGTCCTACACAGCTACGCTGGCCAGAAATTGACCGTCGGCTTGGGCGGAAAGAGCGGCTGCCGAAATAAACGTTCGCATTTTAATAATAGTCGATAGAGTCGCGAAAGACCGCGCTCATCATCTCGTTTGCACGAATTTTAATAAGTCCCCTCTAATATTGAGCCATGATGTGAATGGCGGCGAGCCGTTCGCGTGGCGCGGAAGCCAAGCAAAGAGGGAATATATCCGCGCGAAAACAACGCTTATTTCGTGGCAGGGGACGACAATGAACGATTTCATGAAGGAAGCAGCGGCCGTAGGCAAGAGATATGCTTGCGCCATTGCCGCTCTTGCACTGGTCTCGATCGGGTCCGGTTGCCAGAGCATGGACACGATGAAGACCAGCTCGATCAGCATCGACCCGGCAGCCCACACCACCACAAAGAAGATGCAATATGTCATGAAGCATCGGCTGCATCGCGTTCACCGCAAGTCGCTGACGCAGACGTCCAGCGTGACGCGCGTGAGGGAAGAGGCTTATGCCACCTTCGTCCGGCCGCAGCCTGCTCGTGTGCCACGGCCCGTCAAGATTTCCTACAGCATGGGCAGCGTCGGTCCGCTGCTTGGCCATTCGCCGTGGATCTGCGGCCCGAGTGGCTTCGGCCAGCGCTCGGCCTGCCGGGCGCGCTAACCCACCCAATCCGTCGCCGGGGGGCGTGATCGCGGGGCAAGAGGGTATTTGCGTGCTGACGGCACGCTGCCTCTTGCCCTTCGGTTGCTCGCCCGTTGCGGTTCCGGCCGACGGACGCCGGCGGGATTACTTCCGACGCGCCTTCGGCTTTTCGACAACAGCCGCCTTGCTCGGCCAGTGCCAGCCGTCACCCCCGCC
>NZ_RZSA01000503.1:0-4778 GCF_003998075.1 Mesorhizobium sp. M2A.F.Ca.ET.037.01.1.1
CAAGCCAACTACTATGCCCGCAGGTTCGGCGTGAAGCTCAACCCCGACACCCAGGTGGTGGCCACGCTCGGCTCGAAGGAAGGCTTCGCCAACATGGCGCAGGCGATCACCGCGCCGGGCGACGTCATCCTGTGCCCCAATCCGACCTATCCGATCCACGCCTTCGGCTTCATCATGTCGGGCGGCGTCATCCGCTCGCTGCAGGTCGAGCCCGACGACGGCTTCATCCCGGCGGTCGAGCGCGGTATCCGCCATTCGATCCCGAAGCCGCTGGCGCTGATCCTCAACTATCCGTCGAATCCGACGGCGCTGGTCGCCTCGCTCGACTTCTACAAGGACGTGGTCGCCTTCGCGAAGAAGAACGACATCATCATCCTGTCCGATCTTGCCTATTCCGAGATTTATTTCGACGGCAATCCGCCGCCTTCGGTGCTGCAGGTGCCGGGCGCGATGGATATCTGCGTCGAGTTCACCTCGATGTCGAAGACCTTCTCCATGCCGGGCTGGCGCATGGGATTCGCCGTCGGCAACGAGCGGCTGATCTCGGCGCTGACGCGGGTGAAGTCCTATCTCGACTATGGCGCCTTCACGCCGATCCAGGTGGCGGCGGCGCATGCGCTGAACGGCGACGGCGCCGACATCGAGGAGGTGCGCGAGGTCTACCACAAGCGGCGCGACGTGATGGTCGATTCCTTCGGCCGCGCCGGCTGGACCATTCCCGCGCCCGCGGCCTCGATGTTCGCCTGGGCGCCGATCCCGGAACAGTTCCGCCATCTCGGCTCGCTCGAATTCTCCAAGCTGCTCATCGAGCATGCGGATGTCGCGGTGGCGCCGGGCATCGGCTTCGGCGAGCATGGCGACGACTATGTGCGCGTGGCGCTGGTCGAGAACGAGCACCGGATCCGTCAGGCCGCGCGCAACATCAAGCGCTTCCTGGCATCAACCGCCAAGCAGCCCAACAATGTGGTGCCGCTCGCCGCTCGGCGCTGAGTCTGCCTAATATTTCTGGATTTTGAGGGGCGTCGCCGGACATGGCTGAAGCGTTGCGTGTTGGAATTGCCGGCCTCGGCACGGTTGGCGCCTCGGTGGCGCGCGTGCTGCGCGACAAGGCGGCGGAGCTCACCCGCCAATGCGGACGCGACATCGTCGTGACGGCGGTTTCCGCCCGCGACCGGAAACGCGACCGCGGCGTCGATCTCAGCGCCGCGACATGGTTCGACGATCCGGTCCAAATGGCCGAAAAGGCCGACATCGACGTCTTTGTCGAGCTGATCGGCGGCGACGAAGGGCCGGCGCGGCTGGCGGTGAAGGCGGCGCTCGAGGCGGGCCGGCATGTCGTCACCGCCAACAAGGCGCTGCTTGCCAAGCATGGCGTGGCGCTTGCCGAGATCGCCGAGAAGAAGGGTGTTCTGCTCAATTACGAGGCGGCGGTGGCCGGCGGCATCCCCGTCATCAAGACGATGCGCGAGGCAATGGCCGGCAATGCGGTGACGCGTGTCTTCGGCATCCTCAACGGCACCTGCAACTACATCCTGACCCGCATGGAAGCCGAGGGCATCTCGTTCGATGCCTGCCTGAAGGACGCGCAGCGACTGGGCTACGCCGAGGCCGACCCGACCTTCGACATCGAAGGCCACGACACGGCCCACAAGCTGTCGATCCTGACCAGCCTTGCCTTCGGCACGAAGATCGCCGCCAACGACATCTATATGGAAGGCATCTCCAACATCAGCCAGGCAGACATCCGCGCGGCGGCCGATCTCGGCTACCGCATCAAGCTGCTGGGCGTCGCGCAACGCACCGACAGCGGCATCGAGCAGCGGGTGCACCCGACGATGGTACCGACGGCGTCCGTCATCGCGCAGGTACACGGCGTCACCAATGCCGTGGCGATAGAGACCGACATTCTGGGCGAGCTTCTGCTTTCCGGTCCAGGCGCCGGCGGCAACGCCACCGCCTCGGCGGTGATCGGCGACATTGCCGACATCGCCAAGAGCCGGCCCGGGTTCCAGCACGCTCCGGTGTTCGGCTGGCCGGCGAAGGAACTGAAGCCCTATAAGAAAGCGCAGATGCGCAGCCATGCCGGCGGCTACTTCATTCGCTTGACCGTGCATGACCGCACCGGCGTCTTCGCGGCCATCGCCAAGCGCATGGCCGACAACGACATCTCGCTGGAATCGATCGTCCAGCAGGCGGCCAGCGCGGAGACCCAGGCGCAGAAAACGGTCATCCTCGTCACCCACGAGACGACGGAAGCCGCGGTGCGCAAGGCGGTCGAAGGCATCACCAAGGACGGCCATCTGACCGACAAACCGCAAGTGATCCGCATCGAGCGGGCGGAATAAGCCAGGTCCGATTCCGTCTTCAATCGATTGATTTTGCTGCCATTTCAAAAACTGACGTGGCAAGTCTTGCCGTTGTCATGGAGCTTTGCCAGAAGAAGCCCGCCTCTGGCGGGAGGCGGAGCAATTCCGGCGCTCAACCGTTCTGGGATTGCTCGACGCAAACAGACAACGAGGAACGCCCATCCATGAACATCGCCCAGAACATCACTGCCGGCCTCGACCGGATCCTCACCATGGAAGTGGTGCGCGTCACCGAGCGCGCCGCCGTCGCGGCCGCCAGGCTGCGCGGGCGTGGCGATGAGAAGGCAGCCGACCAGGTGGCGGTCGATGCGATGCGTCAGGAGCTAAACCGGCTGGCCATCAAGGGCACGGTGGTGATCGGCGAGGGCGAGCGCGACGAGGCGCCGATGCTCTATATCGGCGAAGAGGTCGGCACCGGCAAAGGCCCGGCCGTCGACATCGCGCTAGATCCGCTGGAAGGCACCACGATCTGCGCCAAGAACCTGCCCAACGCGCTTGCGGTCATCGCCATCGCGGAAAAGGGCAGCCTGCTGTTTGCACCAGACGTCTATATGGACAAGATCGCCATCGGCCCCGGCTATCCGGAAGGCCTGATCGACATCGACGCCTCGCCGGCCGAGAACCTCGCCAATCTGGCCAAGGCCAAGGGCGTGGCCATTTCCGACATTACGGCCTGCATCCTCGACCGGCCGCGTCACGCCAAGCTGATCGACGCCGTGCGCGCCACGGGTGCGGCGATACGGCTGATCGGCGACGGCGATGTCGCCGGCGTCATCCACACCACCGATCCGGACGAGACCGGGATCGACATCTATCTCGGCACGGGTGGCGCGCCGGAAGGCGTGCTGGCGGCGGCGGCGCTTCGCTGCACCGGCGGGCAGATGCTGGGCCGGCTGATCCTCGACACGCCGGAAAAGGTGGCACGGGCTGAGAAGATGGGCATTTCCGACCCGAAGCGGGTCTATCGCGCCCAGGACATGGCGCGCGGCGACGTGCTGTTCGCGGCGACCGGCGTTACCGACGGCAATCTGCTCGACGGGGTGAAGTTCGGCCGCACCTTCATCACCACGCATACCATCGTGCTGCGCTCGTCCTCGCGCACGGTCCGCGAGATCAAGGCGCGCCACCAGGATCTGGATAAGTTCTGATTTCGCCCATTTGAGCGCCACCGCGGCGTTCCGGGGAAAAACCTTCCACACTTTTCCCCGGATTGCTCGCTTGCGCCGAATTGCTCCCGCCGTCGCATATTGATATCTGCCCAAGATGATGTGCAGACGGCGCGTCGCATGACGGGCGAGAAACGGTTCTTCCTCGATGTCAGGCAGTCGGCGACCGGTGTTTCCTGGCAACACCGGCTGACCGAGCGGCAGGACATGGCCGCCTTGGCGATCGCGCAGGGCCACGGCGTGCCCGACATCGTAGCGCGGGTGCTTGCCGGGCGCGGCGTCAGCGCTGAGCAGGCCGACCGCTTCCTCGATCCGACCATCCGCGAGCTTCTGCCGAACCCGGCATCGCTGACCGACATGGAGAAAGCGGCGTCGAGGCTCGCCGATGCGATCGTCGCCCGCGAAAAAGTGGCGATCTTCGGGGACTACGATGTCGACGGTGCCGCCTCGTCGGCGCTCCTGAAACGCTTCCTCACGCATTTTTCGGTGCCGTCGGAAATCTATATCCCGGACCGCATCTTCGAAGGCTACGGGCCCAATCCGGAAGCGATGCGGGAACTGATCTCGCGCGGCGCCAAGCTGATCGTCACCGTCGATTGTGGCACCAACAGCGCGACCTCGATCGAGGCGGCCAGGGAAGCCGGCGCCGACGTGGTGGTGCTCGACCACCACCAGGTCGGCGGCCCGCTGCCGCCGGCGGCGGCCGTGGTCAATCCCAATCGCGAGGACGATTTGTCGGGGCAGGGGCATCTGTGCGCCGCGGGCGTCGTCTTCCTGTGCCTGGTTCAGACGGCAAAGCTGCTGCGCGAAAGGCTGCCGGATGCCGCGCCCGTCGATCTGCTTTCAATGCTCGATCTGGTGGCGCTGGCGACGGTGTGCGACGTGGTGCCGCTCACCGGCGTCAACCGGGCCTTCATCGTCAAGGGGCTGCAGGTGTTGCGCCAGCAGAAGAATGAGGGGTTGGCGGCGCTGGCGCGGGTCTCGCGCATCGGCGAGCCGATCAACCCCTTCCATCTGTCCTTCCTGATCGGCCCGCGCATCAATGCCGGCGGCCGCATCGGCGATGCCGCGCTCGGCAGCCGGCTTCTAGCCACCGACGATCCCGTCGAGGCAGCAAGCATCGCCGAGACGCTCGACCGGCTGAACCAGGAACGGCAGCAGATGGAGCAGGAGATGCTGGCGCAGGCGCGTGCCGAGGCCGATGCCGAGCTTGCCGGCGGCAACGGGCCGGCGGTCATCGTCACGG
>NZ_RZSA01000504.1:0-4775 GCF_003998075.1 Mesorhizobium sp. M2A.F.Ca.ET.037.01.1.1
ATCGTGATCTCGATCTTGCCCGGCCCGCCGCCGTGATTATCGCCCTTACCCGAATCCTTCGACATTGTCCTACTCCTGTGGCTTGCCAACCGTCCCACGCCCTGGCGCCCACCTGCGAGTGAGACCGGCGGTCTTCAATCGTTCACCCGGCGCCACGGCCGCGAGTACGCGAAAGACAGGGGATAAGCTACCGAATCGGTGCTTGCCTTCTTTTATGGGTGACTTGAGCCGCAAGTAAATGGTCTCAAATTGCTCCTCACAACTATAATCGATTATAGCAATGCGAAAATATTGGCGACACGCCTATTCATCTGCTCTCTCACTCGCCTGCTCCGTGCTTGGCAAGGGGAGCTTTGACTGCGTCACGCGTCCCCCAATCCTGCAACGCATTCACCCGAGCCTGCGCGACACCAGCGCCCGCACCGGCCGTGATCCGCAGAACGAAACGCTGATCGTGGCGTTCTATCGCGAACTGGCGCTGCTGTTCTGGCTAGACGATTGCAACGACGTTGGCCTGATCGCGCCGGAGCAGCTCGCCGCCGTGGAGCAGGCGCTGGGGCACGGCGTACCGTGCGTTCTCTCCGGATTCGAGGGCTGCGCTCAGCTGCGCGCTTCGCTGGTGCTGGATCGGCGAACGGCGCCGGCCACGGTGGCCGCTGGCTGGGAGTACATCCATTTCGAACACTGCGCACTGCCCGAGTTGGACCTGACGCAGATCGACCTGCGCGCCTCGCTGCTGGGCAAGGCTATGCGCGCGCCGCTGCTGATCAGCTCTATGGCCGGCGGCATGCCACGGGCCGAGGCCATCAACCGGCATTTGAGCGAGGCAGCGCAAGCCTTGCGGATCGCCATGTGCGGTTCGCAGCGTGTGAGCCTGCAATCCCGTAACTCCCAGGGGCTAACGCGCGCGCTGCGCCGCCTGGCGCCAGACATTCCCTTGCTGGCCAATATCGGCGCCGCGCAACTGCGGGAGGCCGACGGCCTGGACCTGGCGCGTCGCGCGGTGGACGCGCTGGAGGCCGATGGGCTCATCGTCCATCTCAATCCGCTGCAGGAAGCGGTACAGCCGGGAGGGCGACCGCGACTGGCGCGGCGTCCTGGCGCTGATCGCTGGCGCCGCGCGCATCGTGGGCGTGCCGATCGTGGCCAAGGAAGTGGGGGCGGCCTGTCCGCCTCGGTGGCCTGTGCGCTCGTCGAGGCGGGCGTGGCGGTAATCGATGTCGCCGGCGCCGGCGGCACCAGTTGGGCCGCAGTGGAGGGCGAGCGCGCCCGCAATGCCGCCGACCGTGCAGTGGCGATGTCATTCGCCAATTGGGGGATTCCCACCCTGACCAGCGTGCAGGCGGTGCGTCGGGCGCTGCCAACGGTGAAGCTGATCGCGTCGGGCGGGATCCGCGATGGCGTCGACGTGGCCAAGGCCATCCGCCTGGGCGCGGACATCGCCGGGCAGGCGGCCAGCGTGCTGGGCGCGGCGACAGTGTCCACCGAGGCCGTTGTCGCGCATTTCGAGATCGTCATCCGCCAGTTGTTGGGTCACCATCAAACCAATTTGACGCCCCGGGACAATATCGTCCGGCATTGTCCGGTGTGCGACGATGTTGGGGATGCGACATAGGCGGATTGCCGTGTATTAAACCGCTTTTCCTTTGGCACGCATATTGCGCCCTATCGGTAAACCTCGTCATGGGCCGGCGGCAATCGCTCGGAGATTGTCGAAATAGCACAATCTGCCGGGGTGACATCCGGCCCGACTAGAGCAGGACCTTTCAGATGATGCAGAAAAGCAAGCGGCCATACTCGCGGGGAAATAGTCGCGTCAGGGCTGCATGGACGCTCTTTCCTGGTTGTTTCGGCGACGGACGCCAACTCTTCAATCGGCACCCGAACCAGTGCCTGGATGTCCAAGGAGCGCCCCTGTTGCGCGTGCCTGGCTGCACCCGCGTGCTGGCTCTCCTCCAAGGCGACGCTCGGCGCTGCTGCAGACCGGCGACGAGAACCCAACTTCAAAATTAGCATTCCGAAAACCGAAAGAAGTGAACAGGTATGTCCAGGATCGGCGCTTTGACGCGCGCGGCATGGCGATCGGCAACTCAGACGCTGGCCAAGGGTTCGAAAAGTTTACACCCGACGCTAGCGCCGGCCGATTTCAAGCGCGCACTTACGATCAACGATCGATATGGCGGGCTCACTGTCAATGTCCCCAAAATGCCTTTCTGGCTGACCGGGGGTGAAGCCTTCGTCTACCGCCGGACTAGCCACGGCGAGCAGCAGTTCATGCAGGTCGATGCTGCCACGGGTTTCAAGCGGCCCGCTTTCGATCAGGCGCGTCTGGCGGCAGCGCTAAACAAGGTGAGCCATGAGAGCTATCAAGCCGGCAATCTTCCGTTCGACCGTTTCGAACTGAGTGAGGATGGTCGCAGGCTCGACTTCCAGATTGAAGACACCCGGTGGAGCTGCGACCTTGCAAGCTATGACTGTACCAGCACCACATTCGATGCAAGGAAAGGGGACCGTAGGGAGCTCAGCCACCGCTACACGCCGCCAGCGGAGAACAACCCCGACAAGAGCAACGCGTCGCCCGACGGCAAATGGATCGCCTATATCAAGAACTGCAACGTTTTCCTGCGCAGCGAGGACGGATTGCAGGATGTTCCTCTGAGCCGGGACGGAGCCGAAGGCAATTGCTACGTCTTTTCGACGCTGAGCTGGTCGCCGGACTCGCGCCACCTCGCCGCTTACCTTGTTCGCCCCGGCTATAGGCGAGAGGTCCGCTACCTCAATTCATCGACGGACCAGTTGGAGCGGGAATATTCAACAATATTCTATCCCAGGCCGGGCGATGTCCTTCCGCTGCCCCAACCAGTCCTGTTCGACATTGCCGGCCGGCGCCAGATCGTGATTGACGGTGCCCTCTTCTCGAACGTCTTCGAACTTTCCCCTCTCCGGTGGTGGGCGGACAGCCGCGGCTTCACTTTCGAATATAACCAGCGCGGGCATCAGCTCTATCGCTTGGTCGAGGTAGACGCCGCCTCGGGCCGCGGGCGCTCCCTGATCGATGAGACCAGCGAGACATTCGTGGATTATTTGCCGCTGGGGCATGGCCAGGAGGATGCCGGAAAAATCTTCCGTTACGATGTCGATGACGGGAAGGAGATCATCTGGGCATCAGAGCGCGACGGGTATGAGCATTTGTATCTTTTCAACGGCCGGACAGGCGCGCTCGAAAACCAGATCACCCGAGGTGAGTGGGTCGTCCGGAGGGTCAACCATGTCGATCCGGTGAAGCGTCAGATCTGGTTCGAGGCGAGCGGGATGAACTCGCAGGAGGACCCCTATTGGGTCCATGCTTACCGCATCGGCTTTGACGGCAAGGGACTGACTGCACTGACGCCCGAACCGGCCAACCACCATATCGAGTTCTCGCCTGACAGGCGCTATTATGTCGATCTCTGGTCACGCATCGATCTGCCCCCGCGCATGGCACTCTACCGCGCCAGCGACAATGCCAAGCTCCAGCAGATCGAGACGGCCGACATTTCCGAGCTCGTCGCCGCAGGCTGGCAGCCGCCGCTCAGTTTCCATTCCAAGGGGCGCGACGGCAAAACTGACATCTGGGGTGTGCTCCACCTGCCAGCCAACTTCGACCCGACGAAGAAATACCCGGTTGTGGAGAATATCTATGCTGGACCCCACGGCTCCTTCGTCCCAAAATCCTTCTCGCGGTGGACAGAGCCGCTCACGCAGCTGGGCTTCGTCGTTGCTCAGATCGACGGCATGGGCACCAACAACCGCTCCCGCGCCTTCCATGATGTTGCTTGGAAGAATCTGAAGGACGCAGGATTTCCCGATCGCATTCTGTGGCACAAGGCGGCGGCCGCGCAATATCCATGGTACGACATATCCAACGTCGGCATTTTTGGCGCATCCGCCGGCGGCCAGAGTGCAGTCAGCGCGCTGCTCTTTCACCCCGATTTCTACAAGGTCGCCGTCGCCAAAAACGGCTGCTTCGACAACAGGATAGACAAGACCTGGTGGAATGAACTGTGGATGGGGTGGCCGGTCGGCATTGAATATTCGCAATCCTCCGCCGTTGACAATGCTCACAGGCTGCAGGGCAAGCTGATGATCGCGGTCGGCGAAATGGATGATAATGTCGATCCGTTTTGCTCGTTCCAGCTTGCCGATCGACTCATCAAGGCAGGAAAAGATTTTGACATTGTCTACGTTCCTGGTGCCAATCACCATACTCTAGGCACCTACACCGAGCGCAAACTCCTAGACTTCTTCGTTCGCAACATTCTCGGTCAGACCCCGCCCGACTGGAACAGCAAACCGATCGAGCTGGAGTAGCTTGTGGCTCTTGCAATTGTTAGCTCGCCTTATCGGCTGTAATCAGGGCGAGGCGCGAGCAAATCTGCACCGAAGGACGATCGTGGAGTCTAGGACTTGCGCTGCGTATTGAGGATAGGCTCGCCGCGACGTTGGTCTGAGCAAACTGCTTGATAGGCACGCCTGCAGACCGCGTGTGTGCGATTGCAAGATCCCCTATCAGCCTGGTGTGAAGCGTTCAGGGGAAAAGCCGCACCCAACGCCGCTTCCGCTCGCCGTAACGCTACGGCGGTGCGGCCCACCCGATCCGCTCGACGAGCATAGGAACACATAGGTCCCCGAACGGACGATTACCTTGGCAATAGAAGACCCTCGTCGGTCATCGCCGCTGTGGGTGGCAGCCCGTCGGTCTGGAGCTGCCACGATTCTCATCCTCGCGTCACATA
>NZ_RZSA01000505.1:0-4773 GCF_003998075.1 Mesorhizobium sp. M2A.F.Ca.ET.037.01.1.1
TTCGGCTTCCGGCTCATCGTGGATGACTTTGCCGTCGACGGCGAGCTTCGCGCCGCCGCCCGACAGCGCCATCTTGCCCTTGTCGGTCTCGGCCAGGATGTCCCAGCTCTGCGGGCCGGTCTGTAGCCAGTCGAGCTCCATCGCCACCGGCAGGCCATTCGACGTGCGGAAGGCGACATGCGCCGCGACCGGCGCCGCGCGGTTTTCGGGAA
Source organism: Mesorhizobium sp. M2A.F.Ca.ET.037.01.1.1 (assembly GCF_003998075.1). Taxonomy (NCBI): domain Bacteria; kingdom Pseudomonadati; phylum Pseudomonadota; class Alphaproteobacteria; order Hyphomicrobiales; family Phyllobacteriaceae; genus Mesorhizobium; species Mesorhizobium sp. M2A.F.Ca.ET.037.01.1.1. The sequence continues at coordinate 213 of NZ_RZSA01000505.1, forward strand.
AGTCGAGCACGGCCGAGGTGATGAACATCGGCGGCAGGATATGCGTGGCGATCGACAGGGCGTTAATGCCCGGATCGAACACGCCAAAACCGCCTGGTTCCCAGATCCATTCCTGGTTCGGATGCCAGCGCCGCACGTCTTCCTTCCAGTTGATGGCGGCCGAGGTCAGCTTGACCGAGGCGAGGAAGGCGCGCGCGGCCTCTACCGCCGGCGCGTAGCGCGAATGCCAGCTGGCAAAGAGTGAGACGCCGTTCTTTTCGGCCAGCGCCTTGAGGTGCTCGACCTCGCTCACCGTCGCGCCCGGCGGCTTTTCGAGAAACACATGCTTCTTCGCTTCCAGCGCGGTGCGCGCGGCGTCGTAGCGGAACTGCGGCGGCATGCAGAGCGAGACCGCCTCGAGATCGGGCTCGGCGGCAATCATCGCTTCAATTGTCGGGTAGTTCGGAATGCCGTCGACCTTGCCATGGCGGCTCGCCGCGGCGACGAGCCGGTAGTCGCCGTCCTTGGCGACCGCCGGCAAATGCTGGTCGCGCACGATCTTCCCCACGCCGACGATGCCGAGCTTGATGGGATTGCTGGTCATGGGAACTCCGGAAAAGAAGAATGGCTGGCTAGGTTGTTGGAGAGGATCGGGAGGACGTTGTGCCGCCGGCTATATCAGAACGGTTCGTCAAAGGTGACGATCGAGACCTCGCCTTCCAGCGCGCCCTGGTAGGCCGACAGATGCGGCTCCTCGTCGGGCTCGCCTTCCATGTCGCCGATCTGATCGAGCTCGGCCTCCGCGAATCCCTCGGCGGCGAGCGATTCGAGCGCGCGGCGCACGGCAGAATCATCGTCAGGCGCCACCAGCATCACATGCACGCCCTCGGGCTTGCCGCCCTTCTTGCGCCAGACTCGTCCGGTGATGATGGTGACCGGCCGTTCTTCATTGTCGTTCACGGGCTGATTCCTCGTTTTCCGGCCCAAAGTCCGGCTCAGCCGCCTTTTGGCACGAAGCCGGTGCGGAAGACAGCCGCAAGCCGGTCACTTTCTTCCTCGCTCTTGAAAAAAGGCGCAATAAAATTACATGCCTTTTGCGCATGGCTGCCAAGCCTCGAATTGACCGCAATATTTGCCGTTGCGGGGTTGACGGGCAATGGCCTTACGAGTAGAAGCCGCGACGTCAGAACCGATGTGAGACCGGCCTTTCCGAGGCGACACGCTTTGGAGTTTGTCTCAAACAGGGTTCGTTTTACGAGCGAAAAGACATTTCCGGCGCGCATGAAGCGGCTTCCGCTTCCTCTGCAATTTGTTCGGGCAGGACCGCGAGACGCGGTGTGTTGCCCGAATTCGCGTATGGAAATGACGCTTTGAGCGGCCCTGACAGGGCAGACACGGAATTGAGAGACAAGAGGGTTTAATGCCTACCGTCAACCAGCTGATCCGCAAGCCGCGCCTGGCGCCGGTGAAGCGAAACAAGGTCCCGGCCATGCAGCAGAACCCGCAGAAGCGGGGCGTCTGCACGCGCGTCTACACCACGACGCCGAAGAAGCCGAACTCGGCGCTGCGTAAGGTGGCCAAGATTCGCCTGACCAACGGTTTTGAAGTGATCGGCTACATCCCCGGCGAAGGCCACAACCTTCAGGAACACTCGGTGGTCATGATCCGCGGCGGTCGCGTCAAGGATCTGCCGGGCGTCCGCTACCACATCATCCGCGGCGTGCTCGACACGCAGGGTGTGAAGAACCGCAAGCAGCGTCGTTCGAAATACGGCGCCAAGCGTCCGAAGTAAGGGTTTCCCATGTCCCGTCGTCACAGTGCAGAAAAGCGTGAGATCAACCCGGATCCCAAGTTCGGCGATCTGATCGTCACCAAGTTCATGAACGCCGTCATGTATGACGGCAAGAAGTCGGTTGCCGAGACCATCGTCTATGGCGCTCTGGACCAGGTCCAGGCCAAGACCAAGCAGGAGCCGGTCACCGTCTTCCACCAGGCGCTCGACAATGTCGCGCCGCATGTGGAAGTGCGCTCGCGTCGCGTTGGCGGCGCCACCTACCAGGTTCCGGTCGACGTGCGCCCCGAGCGCCGCCAGGCGCTGGCCATTCGCTGGCTGATCGCCGCGGCCCGCAACCGCAACGAGACCACCATGGTCGACCGCCTCTCGGGCGAGCTGATGGACGCGGCCAACAACCGCGGCACCGCCGTCAAGAAGCGTGAAGACACCCACAAGATGGCGGAAGCCAACCGCGCCTTCGCGCATTACCGCTGGTAACGCGAAAGAGACTGAGAGGCACCTCCCATGGCCCGCGAATACAAGATCGAAGACTACCGCAATTTCGGTATCATGGCGCATATCGACGCCGGCAAGACGACGACGACCGAGCGCGTCCTGTACTACACGGGCAAGTCGCACAAGATCGGCGAAGTCCATGACGGCGCTGCCACCATGGACTGGATGGAGCAGGAGCAGGAACGCGGCATCACCATCACGTCCGCCGCGACCACGACCTTCTGGAAGGGTCGTGACGGCAAGATGCGCCGCTTCAACATCATCGACACCCCCGGACACGTCGACTTCACCATTGAGGTCGAGCGTTCGCTGCGCGTGCTCGACGGCGCCATCGCGCTGCTCGATGCCAACGCCGGCGTGGAGCCGCAGACCGAGACCGTGTGGCGTCAGGCCGACAAGTACCACGTGCCGCGCATGATCTTCTGCAACAAGATGGACAAGATCGGCGCCGACTTCTATCGCTCTGAAGAAATGATCGGCTCGCGCCTCGGCGCGCAGGCCGTCGTCATGCAGCTGCCGATCGGCGCCGAGACCGAGTTCAAGGGCGTCGTCGACCTCGTCGAGATGAACGCGCTCGTCTGGCGCGACGAGACGCTGGGCGCTGCTTGGGACGTCGTCGAGATCCCGGCCGACCTCAAAGCCAAGGCCGAGCAGTACCGCGAGAAGATGATCGAAGCCGCCGTCGAGATGGACGAGACCGCGCTCGAGAACTATCTCGAAGGCAAGATGCCGTCGAATGACGAGATCCGCGCGCTGATCCGCAAGGGCACCATCGCGGTCAAGTTCTTCCCGATGTTCTGCGGCTCGGCCTTTAAGAACAAGGGCGTGCAGCCGCTGCTCGACGCTGTCGTCGAATACCTGCCGTCGCCGATCGACGTGCCGGCCATCAAGGGCGTCGACGCCAAGACCGACGCCGAGATCGAACGTCACGCCGACGACAACGAGCCGCTGTCGATGCTGGCGTTCAAGATCATGAACGACCCGTTCGTCGGTTCGCTGACCTTTGCCCGCATCTATTCGGGCAAGCTCACCAAGGGCACCTCGCTCGACAACACGGTGAAGGGCAAGAAGGAGCGCATCGGCCGCATGCTGCAGATGCATGCGAACTCGCGCGCCGACATCGAGGAAGCCTATGCCGGCGACATCGTTGCGCTGGCCGGCCTCAAGGACACGACCACGGGCGACACGCTCTGCGATCCGCTGCACCCGGTCATCCTCGAGCGCATGGAATTCCCCGATCCGGTCATCCAGATCGCCATCGAGCCGAAGACCAAGAACGACCAGGAAAAGATGGGCCTCGCGCTGCATCGCCTGGCGGCCGAGGATCCGTCCTTCCGCGTCAAGACCGACGAGGAATCGGGCCAGACCATCATCGCCGGCATGGGCGAGCTGCATCTCGACATCATCGTCGACCGCATGCGCCGCGAGTTCAAGGTCGAGGCCAATGTCGGCGCGCCGCAGGTGGCTTATCGCGAGACGATCACCCGCACGCACGAGCAGGATTACACGCACAAGAAGCAGACCGGCGGTACCGGCCAGTTCGCTCGCGTCAAGATCATCTTCGAGCCGAACACCGAGAGCGAAGAGTTCGTGTTCGAGTCCAAGATCGTCGGCGGTGCGGTTCCGAAGGAATACATCCCGGGCGTCGAGAAGGGCATCAACAGCGTCATGGGTTCCGGCCCGTTCGCCGGCTTCCCGATGATCGGCGTCAAGGCGACCCTCGTGGATGGCGCCTTCCACGACGTCGACTCCTCGGTGCTGGCGTTCGAAATCGCCTCCCGCGCCTGCTTCAAGGAAGCCGCTCCGCGCCTCGGCGTGCAGCTGCTTGAGCCGATCATGAAGGTCGAGGTCGTGACGCCGGAAGATTATGTCGGCGGCGTCATCGGCGACCTCAACGGCCGTCGTGGCCAGATCCAGGGTCAGGAAGCGCGTGGCGTTGCCGTCGTCATCAACGCGATGGTGCCGCTGGCGAACATGTTCAAGTACGTCGACAATCTGCGTTCGATGTCGCAGGGCCGCGCCCAGTACACGATGCAGTTCGACCACTACGAGCCGGTTCCGACCGCGGTCGCCCAGGAAGTTCAGAAGAAATACGCGTAACTCGAGCGGGTTGCACGAGACCTTAATTCAAGGCCCGCACGGGCAAGCAGGATTGGAGAGATCACATGGCAAAAGGTAAATTCGAGCGCACCAAGCCGCATGTGAACATTGGCACGATCGGTCACGTCGATCATGGCAAGACGTCGCTGACGGCGGCGATCACGAAGTATTTTGGCGAATACAAGCGCTATG
>NZ_RZSA01000506.1:0-4769 GCF_003998075.1 Mesorhizobium sp. M2A.F.Ca.ET.037.01.1.1
ACGCCGATCTCACCGACGCGGCGCGGCGTATCGCGGCGCCGACGCTTTGCATTGTCGGCGATCAGGACGGCTCGACGCCACCCGACCTCGTCCGCTCATTAGCCGGCCTGATCCCCGGCGCGCGTTTCGAGGTGATCCGCGATGCCGCGCATATCCCGTGCATCGAGCAGCCCGAAGCGCTCGTCACCTTGATCCGCGATTTCGTCGCCTCGTTGCCGGAGGGAAAGTCTGCTCATGGATGATGTCACGAAGAACCGCTACCGGACCGGTCTCGAGGTCCGGCGCTCCGTGCTCGGCGATCCCCATGTCGACCGCGCCGAGGATACCGCCACGGATTTCGACCGGCCGTTCCAGCAACTGATCACCGAAGCTGCCTGGGGAACGGTGTGGGCACGGCCCAACTGGTCAAAGCGCGAGCGCTCGATCGTGACGCTGGCGCTGCTTGCGGCACTCGGCCATGACGAGGAAGTCGCCATGCATGTGCGCGCCACCGCCAATACAGGCGCCACGCGAGACGACATCTGCGAGGCCTTCCTGCATGTCGCGATCTATGCCGGCGTGCCGGCCGCCAATCGCGCCTTCAAGATCGCCAAGGAAGTGTTCGCGCAGATGGACGGAGCCAAGGCCGCCCATGGCTGAGTCCGGCTCCAACCGCGCGCCGGAAACCGGCGCCTTCTTCCAGCGCGACCGCCAGTGGCACCCGCCGGCCTTCACGCCGAACTACAAGAGCTCGGTGCTGCGCTCGCCGCAGAAAGCGCTGCTATCGTTCGACAACACGCTGTCGGAACTGACCGGCCCGGTGTTCGGGCACGCGATGCTGGGCGAGCTCGACAGCGACCTGATCCACAATTTCGCCAGGCCCGGCGAGAGCGCCATCGGCGAGCGCATCATCGTCCATGGACGCGTTCTCGACGAGCGCGGCAAGAGCGTGCCCGGCGTGCTGCTCGAATTCTGGCAGGCCAATGCGGGCGGCCGCTACCGTCACAAGAAGGACGGCTATCTCGCGCCGCTCGATCCGAATTTCGGCGGCTGCGGCCGCACGATCACCGGCGAGGATGGCGGCTATGCCTTTCGCACCGTCAGGCCCGGACCCTATCCGTGGCCGAACGGTCCGAACGACTGGCGGCCGGCGCATATCCATTTTTCAGTGTTCGGCCACGGCTTCGCGCAGCGGCTGATCACGCAGATGTATTTCGAAGGCGATCCGCTGATCTGGCGTTGCCCGATCGTCGGCGGCATTTCCAACAAGGCCGCGGTCGAGGCGCTGATCGCCGCGCTCGACACGCAGTCGACCATCCCGATGGATGCGCTCGCCTACAAGTTCGACATCGTGCTGCGCGGGCGCCGCTCGACGCTGTTCGAGAACAGGCCGGAGGGCAATTGATGGCGCAGTCGCTCGACCAACTGAAGGAGAGCCCTTCGCAGACCGCCGGCCCTTATGTGCATATCGGGCTGACGCCGAATTTCTGCGGCATCGGCGGCGTCTATGCGAGCGACCTCGGCTCGACGATGCTCAACGATGAGACCAAGGGCGAGCGCATCGATCTCCGAATCCGAGTGCTCGACGGTACCGGCACGCCTCTCAAGGATGCGCTGATCGAGATCTGGCAGGCGGATGCCAGCGGGCTTTACAACTCGCCCGCGGAGATGCGCGGCGCGGCCGACCCGAATTTCCTTGGCTGGGGCCGGCAGCCGACCGACATGGAAACAGGTATCTGCCGGTTCCAGACAATCAAACCGGGCCGCGTGCCGTTTCGCGACGGCCGGCTGATGGCGCCGCACATCACGCTGTGGATCGTGGCGCGCGGCATCAATACCGGCCTGCACACCCGGCTCTATTTTGCGGACGAGGAAAAGGCAAATGCCGAGGATCCGATCCTTGCCCGCATCGAGCATCGCTTGCGCGTGCCGACGCTGATCGCCGAACGCCAGGGCGATACTTACGTCTTCGACATCCACTTGCAGGGCGAAAAGGAGACGGTCTTCTTCGACAGCTGACCGTGGCCGCCATGACCGTTTCGCCCTTCGATCATCCGCTGCTTTCCGGCCTGCTCGGCGACGAGGAGGCGGCGCGGCATTTCTCCCTGGAAGCGGACCTCGATGCGATGCTCACCTTCGAGCGGGCACTGGCTGAAGCCGAGGCTGAACACGGCGTCATCCCACGCGATGTCGCGGTCGCGATCGTGAAGGCGCTGGCGTCGTTCCGGCCGGACACGGCCAAGCTGAGGGCCGGCGTCGCCAGGGACGGCGTGGTGGTGCCGGAATTGGTTGGGCAAGTCAAAGCTGCAGTCGGCGCTCCGCACGACGCATATGTGCATTTCGGCGCCACCAGCCAGGATGTCGTCGACACCTCGCTGATGCTGCGCCTGCGGCAGGCCGTCGACCATATCGGCCTGCTGCTTGGCGAGAATGTTGTGCGCCTCACCGGCCTCGAGCTCGAGTTCGGAGAACGTCAGTTCATGGCGACGACGCGCATGCAGCCGGCGATCCCGATCACGGTGACCAATCGGACTGCTTCCTGGAGGGCGCCGCTCGAGCGTCACCAGCAGCGCCTTGCCGAAATATCCGGCGGTCTGCTGGCGCTGCAGTTCGGCGGCGCCGCCGGCACGCTGGAAAAACTCGGCGACAAGGCCACGGCCGTTCGCGCCGCGCTTGCCGCGAAGCTCGGTCTTGCCGATACGCCGCAATGGCACAGCCAGCGCGACGCGCTCGCCGAGTTCGCATCCTGGCTTTCGCTCGTTACCGGCAGCCTCGGCAAATTCGGGCAGGATGTCGCGCTGATGGCGGAGGTTGGCTCCGACATCAAGCTTTCCGGCGGGGGTGGCTCATCGGCCATGCCGCACAAGCAGAATCCGGTGAAGGCGGAAGCGCTGGTGGCGCTGGCGCGCTTCAATGCCGTTCAGCTCTCCGGCATGCATCAGGCGCTGGTGCATGAGCAGGAGCGCTCGGGTGCGGCCTGGACACTGGAGTGGCTGATCCTGCCGCAAATGGTGGTGGCGACCGCCGCCGCGCTCAGGCTCGCAGCCGAGCTGACCGCGCAGATCGAGAGCCTGGGTCACTGATGCGCACGCAGGTGGTCATCGTTGGCTCCGGGCCGTCCGGCCTGCTGCTCGGCCAGTTGCTCGCCACCGTTGGTGTCGAGACGATCATCCTCGAGCGATCCAGCCGCGAGCATGTGCTCGGACGTGTGCGCGCCGGCGTGCTCGAACAGGGCACGGTCGACCTGCTCGGCGAGGCGGGCGCCGCGGACAGGCTGCATGCCCAGGGCCTGCCGCATGAAGGCATCTCGCTCGCCTTCGACGGCCGCGCGCATCGCATCGACATGAGCGCGCTCACCGGCGGCAAGCATGTCACCGTCTATGGCCAGACCGAGGTGACGCTCGATCTGATGCAGAAGCGCGAAGCGTCGGGGCTCCAGACCGTGTTCGAAACGTCGAATGTCGCGCTGCATCATTTCGATGGCACGTCGGCCTTCGTCACCTACGAGAAGGATGGCGCGACGCATCGCATCGATTGCGACTTCATTGCCGGGTGCGACGGCTATCACGGTGTCAGCCGCAGGTCAGTGCCGGACGGCGCGCTGAAGACGTTCGAGCGCCAGTATCCGTTCGGTTGGCTGGGCGTGCTGGCCGAGGTGCCGCCGGCCGATCGCGAACTGGTCTATGCCAATCACGAGCGAGGGTTCGCGCTCTGCTCGATGCGGTCGCCGCAGCGCAGCCGCTACTATGTGCAAGTTCCCGCCGGTGAGCGCGTCGAGGACTGGTCGGACGACCGCTTCTGGGATGAGCTGCGCAGCCGCCTGCCGGCGCAGATTGCGGCCGCGGTCACCACCGGGCCGTCCTTCGAGAAGTCGATCGCGCCGCTGCGTTCCTTCGTCGCCGAGCCGATGCGCTTCGGAAAACTGTTCCTGGTCGGCGATGCTGCGCATATCGTGCCGCCGACCGGCGCGAAGGGCCTGAACCTCGCTGCCAGCGACGTGGGCTATCTGTTTGCCGGGCTTCGTGAATTCTACCGCGAGAGGTCGGAGGCCGGGCTCGACGCCTATTCGGCCAAGGCTTTGGCGCGCGTGTGGAAAGCGGTGCGCTTTTCCTGGTGGATGACGACGATCCTGCATCGCTTCCCCGAGACGGGGGAGTTCGGCCAGCGCATCCAGGAAGCCGAGCTCGATTACCTGGTGCATTCCAGAGCGGCATCGACGGCGCTTGCCGAGAATTACGTCGGGTTGCCTTATTGATCTGCCTGAGCGGTCAAACCCGCTCCAGCGCGATCGCGATACCCTGGCCGACGCCGATACACATGGTGGCCAAGGCCAGCTTGCCGCCGCGCTCGCTGAGTTCGAGTGCCGCCGTCCCGGTGATGCGCGCGCCGGACATGCCGAGCGGATGACCGAGCGCGATCGCGCCGCCGTTCGGGTTGACGTGCGCAGCGTCCTCGGCGATGCCGAGTTGGCGGAGCACGGCAATGCCTTGGGAGGCGAAGGCCTCGTTCAACTCGAAGACGTCGAACTGTTCGGGCGTCAGGCCGAGGCGGGCGCACAGCTTCTTCGTGGCCGGGGCCGGTCCGATGCCCATGATGCGCGGCGCCACACCGGCGACGGCACCGCCGAGGATACGGGCGATCGGCGTCAGCCCATACTTCTTCGCCGCTGCCTCGGACGCAATGATGAGGGCGGCCGCGCCGTCATTGACGCCGGAAGCGTTGCCGGCGGTGACCGTGCCGCCCTGGCGGAACGGCGTCGGCAGTTTGGCCAGCGCCTCGATGGTGGTGCC
>NZ_RZSA01000507.1:0-4769 GCF_003998075.1 Mesorhizobium sp. M2A.F.Ca.ET.037.01.1.1
CTCGAACAGCACGGTCTCGGGGAAATCCTTGCCCTTGTACCGGGCGATGATTTTCTTCGCTTCCTCGAACGGCCAGGCCTTGCTCTCGGCCGCCGCGGCAAGCATCTCGGGATTGAGATCGATGATGTTTGATCCCGTCATATCGAAGTTCCAGTCATGGCCGTCTTGCGGCGGATAAGATTTGTCGACCGGTCTCTAGGCGCGACGGGCCGGAGCGTCAACGATTTGCGGCGGTTTTCCTTGCGGCGCCACACTCGCGTCCCTACGTTCGAGCCTCACTTCCAAATGCATGTCACCCAGAAGTGTGTCGCGGTTTGTGGGAATGACATGCACGCTGCCAGGAGTTTTGAATGCCTTTGTTGACGCCGCACGAAGCCCTGATCCACCTGATGGTCATCACCTCGGCTTCCGATCGGGACATGACCGATGTCGAGCTGGCGCGGATCGGCGACGTCGTCCGTTCCTGGCCGGTTTTCGTCGACTTCAACCAGGACAGGCTGATTCCAGTGGCGCAAGCCTGCCAGAAGGCGCTGCATGAGAAGGGTGGGCTGGAAGGCGTGCTGGCCCGCATTGCCGAAGCGCTGCCGGAGCGGCTGCGCGATACAGCCTACGCCGCCGCTTTCGAGGTCGCCGCCGTCGATCTCGAAATGCGCATGGAGGAGGTCAGGGTGCTGCAGCTCATCCGCCTCAAGCTCGATCTCGACACGCTGACCGTGGCCGCGATAGCGCGAGCGGCCAAGGCGCGCCTACGCACGCTGACTTAGCGTTGGCAGCAACCTTCAGAAGAAGCTGACGGGAAAATAGCGCAGATAGAACTCGGCGAAGGTGCCCTTGATCGAGATTTCCTGCAGCGCATAGTCGAAGGCGGCGGCCAGCGCCGGATCGCCCGCCCTGGTGGCGATCGCCATGCCCGAGCCCAGATATTCCGGCGCCAGATACGGACCGCCAGCAAAGCGGCAGCAGCCGGCCGCGTCGGAGCCGCCCAGCCAGAAGGCGAAACGCATGCCGTCGCCGAAGGCGGCGTCGACCTTGCCGGCCTTGAGATCGGCATAGAGGGCTTCCGGTGTTTCGAAGGTCACCACCTGCACGGTGCTGAAGTAATCGCGCAGCATTTTCTCATGCGCCGAGCCGGCGACGACGCCGACCCGCTTGCTGCGCAGCTTGTCGAGGATCGGCTCGGCGAAGGCCTTCGCCTTCGGCATGATGAAGCGTGCCGGGAACTGCATATAGGAGCGCGAGAAGGCGTATTTCTCGCGGCTCGCTGGCGTCGCCGCGATGCCGGCAATGATCGCCTCGCCCTCGCCCTTCTGCAGGGCATCCTCCAACTCGTTCCACGGCAGGGCCTGGATCTGGCATTTCTCGGCGACGCCCAATTCCGCGCAGATTGCCCGCGCCAGGTCGATGTGGAAACCGGACAGGCGACCCGCGCCGTCGAGGAAGTTGAAGGGCGGAAAATCGGTGGTTGTGAGGAATCTGAGTCGCGGCAGAGCGGAGAGATCGGGTTTCGGCAACCGCTCCTTGGCATCCCACAGCACCGGCACCTGCGGCTCCGCGCCTTGAGTCGCGCCGGCAAAGGGCAATACGCCGGCAAGTGCGGACATCAGGGCCAGAGTTATCCACCGCAAGATCACGATATGGCTCCGCCCTCGTCCCCGTTCGCAGGCTTTTCGTATGAAAATGATGCAGGCACAACGGTTTTTGATTTCAAGCGGTTAAATTAAGCGTATGGTTCAACCCGTTGCAAACGACCCTGCGCGCCGGAAGGGGGAAGCTACCGGCTTTGCGGAGATCATTGCGACCCGTGGTTGATGGCGAAGGGGTGTTCGAGCGTCTACTATCGGCAATGAAAAAGCAGAAGCAACATGGGGTAGATGTTGCGATGGGCCTGTTTGACAGAACTCTGGAATATATTGACCAGTTGCAGAATGCTGGCACCGCGGCGGCGGTTTGCGAGAGGCTGCTGGGCGTCACTTCGAATTTCGGCCTGACCGCCCTGATGGCGGGAACCGTGCCGCAACCTGGCACGCCACGCGGCCGGCAGAAACAGCATGTGATGCTTTGCGATTGGCCCGGGGAATGGCTGGAGCGCTACGTGGCGCGCAACTATGTCGACCACGATCCGGTCGTCAGTCACATGAAGCAGCTTCAGGCGCCGTTCCAATGGCGGGACGCGTCCAAGAACGCCGTAATCGACAAGAGCAGCGACGAGGTCATGGGCGACGCGCGCCAGTTCAAGCTGCGCGATGGTCTTGCGTTTCCGTTGGTGACGCTCGACGGCCAGATCGTCATGGTCTCGCTGGGCGGTGAATCCGTTGAACTGTCGGACCAGGAATTCGGAATGGTCTCGCTGGCGTCGACCTATGCGATCGGCCGCGCCATGCAACTGCACACCAAGGCCGACAGCGTCGTCGATCATATAGAATTGACGGCACGTGAGCGGGAATGCCTGCAATGGGCGGCCGTTGGCAAGTCCGAATGGGAGATATCTCAAATTTTAGGCATCTCGGAACATACTTCCGAGAAACATCTTCTCAACGCCAAGAGCAAACTCGGCGCAGCCAATCGGGTGCAGGCAGTCGCGGAAGCGATCAGGCGTGGCTATATTAGCTAGGTCGGCCGTGCCGAGCTGGAAAATTTCAGCCTACGCGATCACGTGATATTTCCAGAAAAGCGCAGCCGAATCTCCCTCTTGGGAGAGGGCTAATGATTTCTTAACGCCAAATCAAACTGGGCACCGCCAACCGTGTGCAGGCTGTCGCGGAGGCGATTAGGCGTGGCTATATTAGCCGGATCGGCCGTGCTGGCCTAGAATTCTTGCCTACGCGTTCGCGTAATATTTTGGGGAAAGCCCGGCCGTATCATCCTCTTAAGCCCAGGAGACGGCTAATGCTTTTTGCCCTTACCACTCAGGAATTGATGGAACGCCCCGACCTTTGGGAGGCCGTCCATCGCCTGCGCTACAAGATCTTCGTCGAGGAGATGGGATGGACCGATCTCGACCGTCCCGACCAGCTCGAGATAGATCAGTTCGACCATGACGAGGCCGAACACCATCTTGTGATCCGCAACGGCGAACTGGCCGGTTACCAGCGCATGCTGCCGACGACGCGGCCGCATCTTCTGACGGACGTGCTGTCCGATCTCTGCGAGGGGCAGTCCCCCTCGGGACCGAATGTGTGGGAACTGACCCGCTACGCGGTGGCTCCGGGTTTTCGTGACGGCAAGCGCGGCGTCTCGACGGTCGGCACCGAACTGATCGCCGGCTTCGTGGAATGGGGCCTGAAGCGCAACGTCAACCAGGTCATCATCGAGTTCGAGCCGATGTGGGTGCTGAGAGCCCTGCAACTGCACTTCCTGGCAAAGCCGCTGGGCTACCAGCGCACCTATGGCAACCAGCAGGTCGTCGCGACCCTGCTCACCTTCACCGAGCATACGCTCGAGGTCGTGCGAGCCCGCCGCAACCACTTCCTGCCGGTGCTGAACCGGGGTTATCCGGGCCTGCTTGGCCTGAAGCAGGCTTCGTGAGCCGGGAGGTGATCATGAGTTTCCATCCCGAACCGGAACTGCGCGGCCATACACTGGTCGTCACCGTGTCCTCGCATGACGGCCGGCCGGTGCTAGATCGGCATGCCTATGCGAGCCTTGCCAGGACCCTCCACGAGGCGGCCGTCAATGACGAGGTCCGCGTCGTCATGCTGCGCGGCCTTGCCGGATGCTTCTGCCTTGGCGGCGATTTCTCGGAGTTCCTCGATGCCACCAAGCACCGGGAACTGATCGCCGCGGTCACCGACATGTTCCGCATGCTGGCGACCTTCCCCAAGCCGGTGCTTGCCTGCGTCGACGGCGATGCCGTCGGCGTCGGCTGCACCATCCTGTTCCACTGCGACATGGTGATCGCCTCGAAGGGCAGCACCTTCAGGGTGCCGTTCGTCGATTTCGGCCTGGTGCCGGACGCGGCGACCAGCATCCTGGCGCCCCAGAAGCTCGGCTATGCGGGCGCCTTCCGCTTCTTCTGCCTGGGCGACACGCTCGGCGTCGAGGATGCCAAGGCCCTCGGCCTTGTCGGCGAGATCGTGACGGAAGGCAGCGCCGAGGAAGCAACGCTGGCGAGGGCGAAACAGCTCGCCAAGAAGCCGGTGGCGGCATTGCTGCAGACGCGGAGCCTTCTCAAGGGCGATACGGCGGTGTTGTGCGATCGTATCGACCACGAGATCACGCTGTTCCAGCAGGCGCTTCAGGATGACACCACGCTGAAGCGGCTGCAGCGGATCGCCCGCCTAGCCGCCTGAGCGGCCGGCATGAAAGTCTCAGCGCCGCGCGAGCCGAAAGCCGCGCGGCGCTGTAATTCATGCTCTTGATTGGTGTATCCCGTTTTTCCGGGACCGCCGCGCACCTCCGGGCGACAGTGCGTCAGTCCTTCAGGAACCCCGGCCCTTCGCCGATGATCTTCTTGTCGGGCTTGCCGACGGCATCCAGGTCGCGGCCATCATAGGGCAGCGACAGAAGGATACGCTGGATCACCGCAAGCCGGGCGCGGCGCTTGTCGTTGGCGCGCACGATGATCCAGGGCGAGAATTCCTTGTGCGTGCGCTCGACCATCTGGTCGCGCGCCTTGGTGTACTCGTCCCATTTGCTGACGCCGGCGATGTCGATCGGCGAGAACTTCCAGTTCTTCAGCGGCGACCAGCGGCGGTCATGGAACCGCTCGAGCTGGGTCTCGCGACCGATATTCAGCCAAAATTTGAAGAAATGGATGCCTTCGTTGCAGA
>NZ_RZSA01000508.1:0-4748 GCF_003998075.1 Mesorhizobium sp. M2A.F.Ca.ET.037.01.1.1
ACCTCGACGCGGCCGCCGAGCAGCGCGTAGCCGTCCTTGGCCAGGTCCGGCGCCGCCGGCGACACGCCGATACGGCCGTCGAGCCATGGCTTCACCGTATGGCGGTCGGACGACACGATGTCGACCGGCGTCGCCGCGAGCAGGCTGCGGCGATGGCCGTTGGCGACGGCCACGGCGAAACTTTCGGCCCCGTTATCCGCCGTCGCCAGCCACTGCGTCGCGCCGCTGGCGAGGAACGCCGTCAGTACGATTGAGGCCGCCATCTGGCGCCAGTCGAAGGAGTTGAACCAGCGCGACGCGCGCGGCCGCATCGCGACGACATTGCCTTGCTGCTGTTGCGGCAGCTGCCCCGCCTTCGCGGAAGAGACGTTTGGCGCCTCGGCTTCTTCCGGGCTTTTCACCTCGGCAATCGCCGCGATACGCGCCAGGAAATCGTCGCTGACGGTCGGGCGCGGCACGTTGGCGACAGCGCCGCGCAGCGCCACAAGGCGCGCATGCTCGGCGGCCAGTTCCGGATCGGCGGCCATGCGCCGCTCGACCGCCAGTGCGGCCGCGGCATCGAGCTCGCCATCGACAAGGGCGTGGATCATCAGCTTCACATCCTGCGGGTCTTGCGGCAATCCATCCTCACGGGGGCCATCCTCACGCGGGCGATCTTCATGCGGGCTCATGGCGCCCTCCAAGTTCCGTCATCAACAGGCCGCGAGCCCTTGCCAGCCGCGACATCACCGTGCCTTGCGGCACGTCGAGCATGGCGGCGATCTCGCGGTAGCTGAGACCGTTTATGTCGCGCAGCACAAGTGTTTCGCGGAAGGCTTGCGGCAGCCTGGCGATCGCCGCTTCCACCGCCGCCGAATTCGCCTTGGCGATCAGCGCCGCCTCCGGGCTGTCGGCATCATTGTCGGGCGGCGGCGAGACGTCGTCGAGATCGGCGAGGTCGCCGACCGCCACCACGCTCCGCGGACGGTTCTTCGCCATCCACGTATAGGAGGCGTTGCGCACGATGGTGAGCAGCCACGCGCGGGCGTTTCCCCCAGCGAACCCGGCAATACCCGCATGCGCCTTGAGGCAGGCCTCCTGCACGACATCCTCGGCGTCGGCGGTGTTGCCGGTCAGCCAGCGGGCGAGCGACAGCGCATCGCCAAGATGCGGCAGCACCACCTCGGCAAAACGCGCGGCCAGCATCTTTTCGCTCAACACCGTTCCGCCGTCGGGCGCTCCCGCCATGGGTCTGCCGCCGCCCTCAGCGGGAGGCGACGGTCTGTCCCGGCTCGTGCGCGTGAAGATCGCGACCGCAGGCGATGGCGCCTGCTTCGGGGGAAGAGAGGGCATTGGTGTCACCGGAGTCAAGTGTCTCGGAAGCAAGGGGCGCCTCGCAAGGGGACGGCGCATCGCTGGCTGCAACAGGGTGCTCGCCGTCATGGTCGTGGATCTCGATGGTTGCGACCGGCACGGATCAGGGCCGGCGGCGGGGCGGCATCGCCCGGAACAGATGCGCCCAGCGCCAGCGCTCCATGGGACGGCTGCGGTAGACGCCTTCGCCCTCTTCAGCCCTAGCGTATTTGTCTTCATGCCGTTTCATGACGGTCTCCTGCTGGTGCGCACAAAACGCGCATGCCCTGGAGACCGGCGGACCGGGCCGTTTATTCCCGGCCGCTCCGCTTTTTCATTCACGCTGATGTGATCGGAACTGCGCGCGGCCTATAGCGCCGACAGGAAAAGTCCCGCCAGCGCCGATGCCGCCAGCGTCGGCAGCATGCCGAGTTTCAGCCTGAACATGGCAACCATCGCCGCAACCGACAGCAGCGCGGCGCGCCAGTCGAGCGAGGACAGGACCGGCACCTCCACGCCCCAACCGACGCTTGCGACCTTGCCGAAGACGACATGCAGCGCGAACCACAGCGCCAGGTTCATGATCACGCCGACCACCGCCGCGGTGATCGCGCCGAGCGCCGCTGCCAGCGCTCGGTTCTGCCTCAGCTGCTCGATGTAGGGGGCGCCCAGAAATATCCAGAAGAAGCAGGGCACGAAGGTCGCCCAGAGCGTCAGCAGCGATCCGAGCGACCCGGCGAGCAGCGGGCTGGCAAGGCCGGCATGGCGATAGGCGGCGGCGAAGCCAACGAATTGCAGCACCAGGATCAGCGGTCCGGGCGTTGTCTCGGCGAGGCCCAGCCCGTCGACCATCTGGCCGGGTGACAGCCAGCCGAAAGAGGTGACCGCCGCCTGCGCGACATAGGCCAGAACCGCATAGGCGCCGCCGAAGGTGACGACGGCCATCAGGCTGAAGAAGCCGCCGATCTGCGCCCACACGCTGCCTGGCCCCACCAGCACGGCGATCAGCGCCACCGGTCCGAGCCAGAGCGGCAGCCAGATGGCGATGGTGCGGACCGCGTGCCATTTGGTGGGCACGGTGTGGGCCAGCTCGCCGCGTTCGAACATCAGGTCGACCACGCCGATTCTGTCGACGGTAGCCCCACCCTTGCCATGGGCCGAGCCGGAAAACAGGCCTGGCGCGAAGCGGTTGCCGATCCAACCGATGAGGCCAGCCGCAAGCACGATCAGCGGGAACGGCAGCTTGGCGATGTAGATCGCCAGGAAGGCCACCACCGCGATCGCCACCATTACGCGGTTCTTCAGCGCCCGCTTGCCGATGCGGATCACCGCCTCGACGACGACGGCCAGCACCGCCGCCTTGACCCCGAAGAACAGCGCCTCGACCACCGGCGCGTCGTTGTAGAGCATGTAGAAGCTGCTCAGGCAAAGCATCACCAGCGCGCCAGGCAGCACGAACAGTGTGCCGGCGACGAGGCCGCCGGCGGTCCGGTGCAGGAGCCAGCCGATATAGACGGTAAGCTGCTGCGCCTCGGGTCCAGGCAGGAGCATGCAATAGTTGAGCGCGTGCAGGAAACGCTCCTCGCCGATCCAGCGGCGCTCCTCGACCAGCTCCTTGTGCATCAGCGCGATCTGCCCGGCCGGCCCGCCGAAGGACAGCAGGCCGATCTTGGCCCAGAGCCGCGTCGCCTCACGGAAGCTCGGCATGCCGGGGGTATCCACCGGCGGCGCGGCGTCGTCCTTGGCGAGCGCGGTCATGGCGCCTTGCCTCCGGCCGGCCAGTTATGCGTCTCGTCCGCGGCGTCGCGGCACCAGCGGAAGAAGGCGTCGTAAAGCAGCATGCCGGCTTCCAACTGCTCGAGATCGTCGCGAAACATGCGCGACAGGCCGAGCGAGGCAGCGAGGAAGCCGGCCGCCTGCGGCGCGAGGTCGAGCCGCGCTGTATCGGCGGCGCGCACGATCAGCGCCAGTCGGTCGAGCGCGTCGACGCCCAGGCCGAATTCCTCGATCATCGTGTCGAAGCTGCAGCGATCGCCGCGATGGCTCCAGAACACGCCTTCGATGTCGAAGGGAACCGCGCCGAAGCGATCGGCCACCAGAGGCACCTCGGCCGGATCGACGAACAGGAACACCGCATCGGGATCGACGAAACGGCGGATCAGCCAGGGGCAGGCGATGCGGTCGACCTTCGGCCGCGAACGCGTGACCCACACGGTACGCCCCATTTCGTCGCGCGGCGGGATCGCACCGGCGCTGACCAATGGCGCCTTGGCGGCGACCCAGGCCTCGAAGCCGCCTTCCAGCGACTCCGCCGCAATGCCTTCATGGCGCAGCCATGCGGCAACGCCTTGCGAGAGTTTCTGCCCCCTCTGGCAAATGACGGCGACTTTTGCTCCGGAGAACTCGGCGGCCCAGGTCGAGACGGTTCTGAAATCGCGCCGGCAAGACGCCGGCAGCAGGCGCGGGTCGATTTCATAATCCTCGTCGGTGCGCACATCGACCAGGCAAGGCGTGTCGGGCAAGCCGACGAGACGGGAAAGCTGCGGAACAGTGATTGCGGTTGTTGACGGCATGGCGTCCACCTCCTGAACAGAGAGAGTCTGGACGCGATCGTTGGGCTGACGCCTCACGGGGTCATCGCGGGGAACCCCTTACGGGAATGCTGGAACGGTCCCCTGCGATTGTCAAGAAATCAAATTGCCTAGAGCAATTCCAGGAAAAGTGTGAGCGGTTTTCCGTCCGGAATTGCGCAAAAACAGAGAGATAGAGCGGTTCACTGTTTCCGTGAAACGGTGAACTGCTCTATGAGGACGCGAGCTCCGCTCCGCCCTTCCCTGAAACGACCTTTGCCCTACTGCGCGGTCCAGCCGCCATCCATCGGCAGGGTCGCGCCGGTGATCTGCTTGGCGGCGTCCGAGCACAGGAAAAGCGTCAGCGCGGCAAGCTCCTCGACGGTGACGAATTCCTTGGTCGGCTGCGCTGCCAGCAGCACATCGTGCTTGACCTGTTCCTCGGTCATGCCGCGCGCCTTCATCGTGTCGGGGATCTGCTTCTCGACCAGCGGCGTCCAGACATAGCCGGGCGCGATCGCATTCACGGTGATGCCGTCCTGCGCCAGTTCCAGCGCCACCGTCTTGGTCAGGCCGGCAATGCCGTGCTTGGCCGAGACATAGGCCGACTTGAACGGCGAGGCGACCAGCGCATGCGCCGAGGCCGTGTTGATGATGCGGCCCCATTTGCGACCCTTCATGCCCGGCACCGCCGCCTTGATGGCGTAGAAGGCGGCCAGGAGGTTGATGCGGATGATGGCCTCCCACTTGTCGTCGGGAAATTCCTCGATCGGCGCGACATGCTGGATGCCGGCATTGTTGACCAGGATGTCGAGGCTGCCGAACGCCTCCTCGGCCTCATGGATC